>JADLDQ010000054.1 GCA_020846575.1 Burkholderiales bacterium | reverse complement strand
TGCGGCGGCTCGACCCCGCCCGGTGCTGGCGGCGCGAGCAGGGGAGCGGCCTCGGCAGCGGCACGCGCTCGAGACTCGCTGCGCGGCTGCTCGGCGCTTTGCGGCTCGCGGCGCGCGGACTCGGCATCCCGAAGTCCGGGACGCCGGGGATCGCCGCTTGCGACCCTTCCTGCCGCACCCGCCGGGCCGGCAGGCGCCGGCGCGGTCATCGAATCGCGAATGGCCGAATCACGAATGGCACCCAGGCCGCGACCTTCGCCCTCGGCCGCGGCCGGCGCGCCGGGTGCGGCCGAGGGCGTCGCCGGCGCAGCGGCAGGTGCAGCGGCGGAGGTGCGTGCGTCTGGGGATTCGGCAGGGACTGCGGCCGGCGCGGCAGCGGCTGGCGTCGCGGCCTCCGCGCCGGGCTTCGCAGCCTCCGCGCCGGGCGGCGGCCTGGCGGGCACCGCGGGTTGCGCCTGCTCGCGCGGAATCGGCCCCGGTGCTTGCGGCGCGCGCGGCGCGGATGCGGGCGGGGGCGTGACGCGAGCGAGATCCGGCTGCTCGCGCTCCATGAGCAGGACGAGCGAGCTCGCGAGCACCAGCATCGCGGCCATCGCCACCGGCCGCCCCCATCGGCTCGCGTGCACGGACTTGCCCGGACGCGCGCCGGCCGCACGCCGCGCTTGCGCCCGGATCGCGGCGTCCAGCGAGGGCGGCGGCTCCTCGCGCGCCACTTCGCGATAGGCGCGCCTGATGTCCTCGTTCGCGTTCACGCGAGTTCCCGCAATCCCGCGCGCAGGCGCGCGATCGCGTAGCGCAGCCGGCTCTTGGCCGCTTCGAGCGACGCGCCGGTCGCGGCGGCGATCTCCTCGACGCTCATTGCGCCCTCCTCGTGCAGCAGGAACGCTTCGCGCTGCGGCGGCGGCAGCGCATCGAGAACCGCCAGTATCCTCGAGCCGATCTCGCGCGCTGCCGCCTGCACGTCCGGTTGCGCGGTGCGCGCCGCGGGCGGATCCGGCGGCGGGTCGTCCTCATCGCCGCCGAAGTCCACCCAGCTTACCCGGCTCGAGCGCCGGTACCAGTCGACCAGGCGGTTGTGGGCGAGCGTGTAGAGCCAGGTGGCGAAGCGCGCCTGCGGGCGGTAGCGCCCGCGCGCCTGGATGAGGCTCGACCAGACGTCCTGGAACATCTCCTCGGCGGCGCCGCGATCGGCGCACTGGCGCACGAAATAGCGATACAGGCCGGCGCGATGGCGGCCGTAGAGCAGGTCGAAGGCCGCGGCGTCGCCGCGCGCGTAGCGCAGCATGAGTTCCTCGTCCGCGGGCCGTGGGTCGGTCACGCGCGCCAGTGTAGCCGAGCGGCTCGCGGCCTCGCGTGCGGCCATGCGGTGGCTGCCCGGCGCTCGGCTCAGCCGCGGGGCGGGTCCGGGACGAAGCGGCCGGGAAACGGTCGCGGTTCGGGGCGCGCGAGCGGCGGAGCCGCGATCACGCCGCGCGCGACCAGGTTGCGGGCGCTGTCGTAGTAGATGGTGATCGTCTCCTCGGGTTCGCTCGTCGCGCGCTCGAACTCGACCTGTCTCACGATCGAGACTTCCCTGCGCCCGTGTCCGGTGCCCAGGCCCGGCTCGGCGGCCGGCGGGCGCATCTGGGCCGAGTCGAGCCGGGAGCCGGTGCGTTCGGCTTCGGACGCTGCTTGGCTGCGTTTCGCTGCCGGGGCCCCTGCTGAATCGGCCGCATCCTGGCGCTCGCGAAGCACGCCCACGGATGGCGGCGGCACCGGGGGTTTGCGCCTGAACACAGCGACGCCGATGACGCCGGCGTTTTCCGCTCTGCCGGTGCGCGCGGCGTAGGAATCGGGCAAGCGGGTGAAGTAGAAAGCGGCGGTGCGCGAGAGGCTCTTGCGCCAGCCGCGGATCTCGTACTGCGCGTGACCGCCGAGGACGTAGCCGCCCTGTTCGGGCGAGGCGGTCTCGCCCGAGACCACGTTCACGCCGTCCACCGAAACCACGGCGAGCAGGTCGCCGCCCGCGCGGTTCCTCAACGTGATCTGGTACTCGTTGCCGGGGTTGCCGGCCACGTAGGCACGGCCTGCGTGCCAGTGCACCGGGAGGTGGCGGTTCTGCGCCCGGTCGTAGATCTGAACGTCGGCCAGTTGGCCGGCGGCGGCGGCGTTGCCCCAGATGCAGGCTGCGCAGGCCAGGGTCGCGGCCCGCAGGGAATTGCGGATATTCATGATGTCCATCTCCTTGGGTTGCCCGCAGGACATGAACGTCGCCGGCCCCGAAACGGGTCAGCGCATGGACTCTACGCGCTCAGGACGACGCGCGGCCGCGCCCCGCTGCGCCCCCCACCCGCGACTTTTCGCCTCAGGGCAGGCAGGATTTCAGCTGCACGTCGATGCGGCAGATGTGCTCGACCAGCCACTGCTCGCATCGCGACAGCAGTTCCCGGAACAGGGCGTAGCTGGGGCCTTCTTCCTGCAGGCGCCGCTTGTATTCCTGGTACATCTCGATGAAGCGGCGGTGCGCGATCCGGTTATCCGCGGCGACCGGGCACTTGAAGCGCAGCATGCAGGCCTCCTCGTTCCCGAAGTGCGACCGGGCGTAGTCCTCCAGGAAGTCGAGGGATTCGACCAGCAGGGCGCCGCTCACGTCGCCCTGGATCACCGCGTCCTCCAGGTCGTTCAGATACTGGAACAGCTTGCGGTGCTGCTCGTCCACGCTGGGAACGC
>JADLDQ010000053.1 GCA_020846575.1 Burkholderiales bacterium | reverse complement strand
CTTCGCTGGCCTTCGCGGCCGAGGAAGCCGAACCGCCTCTGGAGGCGAACATGACCGCCGTGTGGGCGTTCGGCATCGTCGTGGTGGTCTGCATCGGCTGGTTCGTGTGGTACACGATGAGGAACGAGAAGAAGCCCGAGAGCGAGAAGGAAGGCGAGACGTTCTGAGCATCCCGATCCGGGGAAGGTTGCACTTTCTTTCCAGGAACCTGCCTCGCTCGGGCGCGAGGCAGGCGGTTCAGGGGTTCTGAGGCGCGGCGCCACGGCTGTTCAGCGACCCATGCGCTCTTCGACCCTGCGCGCACACAGGGTTTCGGAGCCGCTGCGCGTGATCTCGATCACCGATTCCACGCCATCCACGCGGGCGGTCAGGCTGCAGACGGTCCCCTGCGCATCCCGGTAATTCCAGCGATACGTGCGCAGTTCCAGAGTGCCTCGCGATTCCGAGGGCGGACCCAGGAAGCTCGACAGCGCGAGCGCTGGCCCGTCCACGAACTTGGCGAGCGGCCGCAGTGCGGGGTCGGCCGCGTAGCGCCCGGCGCAGCCCGGCAGCACCGCGGCGCACAGGGCGGCAACGAGTCCCGCCGCCCGCTTCGCGCCGGGGGTGCGCCTCGGACGCGGATGCGGTTCAGCGCGCGCCTGCCCGGGCGGCGTTCGGGCTGGCAGGCCGGTGCGCGCCATCACTTCGCCGCCGGGATGCCCATCAGGCGCTCGGCGTTCCCGTGGTAGATCAGGGCGCGGTCCGCCTCGGAGACGGGCAGGCCGTCCAGGATGGCGATGGTTTCGCGGATGTACTGCCCGGCCTTCGGATCGAACGGGTAGTCCGACGCGAACAGCACGTGATCGACGCCGAAGTAATCCAGCCCGCACACGGTGCCGGCACGCCCGCCGAACAGCGCAGTGTCGGCGTAGAAGAAGCGTTTGAAGTACTCGGTGTGCGGCAGCTTCAGGCCCGCGAGCACGCCCGAGTAGTCCTCGTCGTCGGTGCGTGAACCGAGCACTTCCCAACCCGAGCCGACGCGGCCTTCGAAGTAGGGCGTCATGCCGCCCATGTGGTGGGTGATGATCTTCAGGCCGGGGTGGCGGTCGAACAGACCGGAAAACACCAGCCGCGCCATGGCGGTCGAGGTCTCGTAGGGGTAGCCGAACACGAACCACACCTCGTAGCGGGACTTCTTCTCGCTGGTGTAGTCGGGGAGACTGGGCGAGCGCGACGGGTGCATCCAGACCGGGCGCTCGAGCGCGGCCAGCGCGTCCCACACCGGGGCGAGTTCGGCGGCATCGAGCGGCTTGCCCTTGACGTTGGTGAAGATCTCCACGCCGAGCGCTCCCAATTCGCGGATGGCGCGGTTCGCTTCCCGGATCGCCGCCTCCGGGTTGTTGAGCGGCAGTGAGGCGGCGAAGCCCACGAAGCGCTCCGGGTAGCGGCTGCACAGCTCGGCCAGGCCGTCGTTGGCGATGCGCGCGATCTCGGGGGATTCCTGCGGTCCCGCGAGCAGCGCGGGCTGCGGGCCGGGCACGGTGATTACCTGGCAGTAGCCCTCGCCGAACTCGTCCATCACCCGGAAACGATGTTCGAGGTCGCGCAGCCTCGGGTTTCCCGCGGTGCGCAGGCCGATGCCCTGCCGCGAGGTCGCGAGGTTTTCGATGTGCCGGCAATAGCGCTCCGGCTGGATGTGATTGAAGACGTCGATCTTGCGCATGTCTTTCCTCGCGGGGGTCGGTGGCATTGCGGGCGGCGGCGGCTGGCCGAAGCGCCTGTGCGCGCGGCACCGGGCCTTCGCCCGATTCCGGCGCGGCGCAGGCTACTCGCACTCGAAGCCGAGCACCGCGCCGGCGGATGTGCAGGATATACCGAAGCCGATCTTTCCGCGGCCTCGCAGCAGCGCCTGATCCCGGCGCAGCAGCACCTCGCGATCGCCATCCACGTGCAGGTAGGTGCCGTTGGTGGACTCGTCCACCAGGAAGAACTGCGCCCCGCGGCGCTCGATGCGCGCGTGCCGGCGCGAAGCGGTCTTTTCCGTGACCACCAGGTCGCATCCGGTGTCCCTGCCCAGCACGAAGCTGTTGCGCTCCGCCGGGTATTCGAGGGTGCGCGCCGCCAGGTGCAGCCGCAGCCGGGCCTGCGCCGCGGTGGCGGCGGGGACGCCCGCGAGCTGAGTCGCGTCACCCCCGTCCTCCCACATCAGCTCGAACACCGGCAGCGCATCCTGCTTGCCCTTGACCGAGAGCGCCGCGAGGTCTCGCAACTCAGCCTGCAGGCGCGCCGGCAGCTCGCCGGCGGTGGCGCCGCTGGTGTAGATCTGCCGGCTCTTGGCGAGCCCCGCCAGGCGCGCGGCGGTGTTGACCGTGTCACCCCAGAAGTCGCCCTTGTCTTCGAGGACCGGCCCGTGATGGAAGCCGATCCGGATCGCCAGGGGTACGCCGCCCGCGGGCGGTGCGCCGCTCACCTGCCGCTGCATCGAGCGCGCCGCCTCGAAGCCCTGCTCCGCACAGCCGAACACCGCCATGATCTCGTCGCCGATGCGCTTGACCACCCGCCCGCCGCAGCGTTCGGCCACAGCCTGGAGCGCGTCCAGGCAGGACTCGATGGCTTTCGCGGCCGGCTTGTCCCCGAGCGCCTCGTAGATCGCCGTGCTGCCCGCGACGTCCGCGAACAGGATGGTGCGCTGCTGCGAGATGAGCGTCATCGAACGGCCGCCATGCGCGGTGCGCGCGCGGCGAATCGGTGCGCAGCGTTCCGGCGCCGCCTCATGCCTTGCTCGCGATGGCCTTGCGCACGAACGCCTTGCGCTCGGAGCGGTCCTCGATCTCGTCGGCGATCAGGAGATAGAGCTCCGCCTCGTCGCGCGCCTTGGTCGCGGCGCGCCTCACCACGACCCGGGCGAGCGGCCCGAGGTAGCGCGCCAGCGCCCTTTCCGCCCTCGACAGCACCGCCTCGTCGAAGCGCGGCTCGAGCGCCGCGCTCGCCCCGCTGCGGTTCGGCGGGGACGGCGCTACCGGCTGCGAGACGGGCGCGGACATCTCGGATGCGGCGTGGCGCTTGATGAACTTCGCCCTCGCGTCCTCATCCTCGATCTCGGCGGCCACCGTCTCGACCAGCTGCGGCAGCGAATGGGCCTTGCGCGCCGCGTTGCGCAGCACGACCGGGGCGATCGGCCCGATAAGTCCCGCGAGGGCGGTCTCGATCGCGCTGAGCGCGGCGCGCTCGAACACCACCCCGGTGGGCGTGCTCAGGGGCGAGGAGACGGGCTGCGGCTGAGCGGGGGATACCGGCCGGGCCGCCACGGCGGGCGCGGCCGCCGGGGACTCGCCCAGAAACGCGCTCCTCAGCCCGGCCACCGACTGGGGGCGCTCGGCCTCCGACGGCGACAGCATCCAGTCGATGGCGCGCAGCAGCGGCTCGCCGTAGCGACCCGGGTCGCCGGCCTGCAGTGCCGGCGGCATCGGGTCCTCGCGCACCCGGGCGGCGGCCTCCAGCGGCTTGGTCCCCGTGACCAGCCAGTACAACACGCCGCCCAGCGAGTACAGGTCGGTCCAGGGTCCCTGCCGGCCGTGAGTGTGATACTGCTCGAGGGGTGCGTAGCCCGGCGTGACGATTGCCGTCAGTTCCCCGCCGCCCTGCGTGCGTGCCGACCCGAAGTCGAGCAGCACGGGGCTTCCGTCCTCGCGGATGAAGATGTTGGCGGGCTTGATGTCCCGGTGCAGGAATCCCGCGCCGTGCACCACGCCCAGGCCGTCGAGCAGCGGCAGCAGGATCGCGCGGATCGCCGCTTCGTCGATCGGTCGGCGCGGGCGCGCCCAGTCCGACAGGGGCTGGCCCGAGACGAACTCCATCACCATGTAGGCGGTCTGATTGGTCTCGAAGAACCGCATCACCCGCACGATGCTGGGATGCCGGAAGGAGGCGAGCGTGCGCGATTCGTCCAGGAAGCGCGACAGGCCCCACTTGAAGGTGTCGGCGTGGCCCTCGGAGAGAGGCCGCACCGACTGGTCCCCGGTGCGCGAGGCGACCTCGGCCGGCAGGTACTCCTTGATCGCGACCTTGAGGTTGAGGTTCGCGTCCGTCGCCAGGTAGGTCAGGCCGAATCCGCCCACCCCGAGGGTGGACTCGATGCGGTATTCGTGCAGGCCGTAGCCCGGCGGCAGGGCGTACTCGGCGGATGCCATGCGGGGGGCGCTATTTCTCGCCGATGATGCGGATCGCCTTCTCCAGGCTGCGACGCATCCGGTTGAAGGACTTGCCCAGCAGCGCCATCTCGTCCCCGCCCTTCTCGGTGAACTCCGGGATGTTCATGTCGCCGGTGGAGATGCGGTCGGCAGCGCTCGACATCCGGGTGATGGGCTTCACGATCAGGATCGAGAGCATGTAGTTCAGGATCACGAACAGCACCGCGAACACCGCGGTGAGCGAGGCCATGAAGGTGACGAAGGCGCGGTTCGCATTGCGCACCGGCAGGGTCATGGGTACCGACACCACCTGCGCGCCGATCACCTCGTTCAGGTTCCAGCCGAAGCCGTTGCTCGGCCCG
>JADLDQ010000052.1 GCA_020846575.1 Burkholderiales bacterium | reverse complement strand
GCGCCTGTTGCAAGAATGAGTCTCAGTCGCGGGTCGTGCACGCGAGGGTGAGCAGCGAGTGAGCCGCGTCCCCGGGCTTGCCACTGCGACGGTTCGCAAAGTATAAGAACAGTTCGTTGCTGCCGGGGATACGATACTCAGCGCGCGGCCGGCGCAGGGCGAGCGCAGGGTTTCGCAGCGGCCTGTTCACTTCAACGGAGAGACCCATGGCTCAGATCGTACTGGGAGTAGGTTCGTCTCACAGCCCCATGCTCGGCACGCCCCCGGAACACTGGGGCCTGCGCGCCATCGAGGACAAGCGCGGCAAGCATCCGTACCGGGACGGCATCTACGCTTTCGACGAACTGGTCGAGCTTCGCAAGGCGGAGAACCTCGCCACGCAGATAACCCGCGAGGTGTGGAACGCCCGGCACGAGAAGAACCAGCAGTGCCTCGACTACCTCGGGAAGCGCATCGCCGAATTCAAACTGGACGTGCTCGTGATCATCGGCGACGACCAGGGCGAGGTCTTCCTTCACGACAACATGCCGACCTTCGCCATCTATACCGGCCAGAAGGTCTTCAACAAGAAAGCGAGCAAGGCGCACCTGGAGGCGCTGCCGGCGGGCGTGGCCATCGCCGAGTGGGCCAACGAGCCCGCCGAGTGCGACATGGAGCACCCGGGCGCCCCGGAACTCGCCGAGCAGGTCATCGACCGGCTCAAGGAAGACGGGTTCGACGTGTCGGTTTCCAGCAAGACCCCGGTAGGGCGGTTCGGCGACAGCGGCATCCCGCACGCTTTCGGTTTCTACTACCACCGCATCCTCGACGATCTCAAGGATTGCCCGCAGATGGCCACGCTGCCGGTCTTCATCAACTGCTTTTTCAGACCGAACCAGCCCTCGGCCAGACGGGCCTTGAATTTCGGCAAGTCGATCGGCGCGGCGATTCGCTCCTGGGGTAACGAGCAGCGGGTAGGTATCGCCGCCTCCGGTGGCTTCAGCCATTTCGTCATCGACGAGGAACTGGACCGGCGCGTGCTCAAGGCCATGGAGGAAGGCGACGAGGAGACGATCGTCCAGCAGCCCGATTACTTCTATCAGTCCGGCACCTCCGAGATCAAGAACTGGATTGCGGTGATGGGCGCGGTGTCGCAAGCCGGATTGAAGTTCAGGCTGATCGACTACGTCCCCTGCTATCGCTCGCTTGCCGGAACCGGCAACGCCAACACCTTCGGGCTGTGGACCTGATCCGCGAAGCGAAACGCCGGCGCCCGGCGGCTCGCCTCCTGCTCGCGTGTGTGCTCGGCCTTGCGGCGAGCGCCGGCCAGGCGCAGACGCGCGCGCGCGACGGCGCCGAGAACTACCCTTCCAAGGCCGTGTGGTGGGTGCTGCCGTACTCGGCCGGCACCACCCAGGACCTCATGGGGCGCCAGCTCGGCCCCAGGCTGGCCGAGCGGCTGGGCCAGCCGGTGGTCGTGGAGAACCGGGCGGGCGCCGGCGGCATCATCGGCTTCGGGTCCGTGGCGAAGGCCGTCCCGGACGGCTACATGATCATGATGGGCAACAATTCGCTGCTCATCCTGAGCGCCATACGCCAGACTCCGTACGATCCGCTGCGGGACTTCGACCCGGTGACGCTGATGGGCTACGGCTTCAACATGCTGATGGTCAACCACTCGGTGCCGGTCGGCTCGCTCGCCGAACTGGTGAGCTACTCCAGAGCGAACCCCGGGAAACTCAACTACTCATCCCCCCCGAGCGGCACCTACGCGCACCTTGCCGCCGAGCTGTTCAGGCTGGAGACCGGCGCGGACCTGACGCACATTCCCTACAACGGCATGGTCGCGGCGGTGCGCGCCATGATCACCGGGGATGCCGCCCTGGTCATCGCCAGCGCCGAGCAGGCGCTGCCGTTCATCCGTGCGGGCAAGGTGAAAGTGCTCGGCGTCATCGGCGAGCGGCGTTCGCCGCGTTATCCGGACGTTCCCAGCACCTACGAACTGGGATACCGGGAGTACAGCACCGCGTTCTGGTACGGACTGCTCGTGCCCGCCGGTACGCCACGGCCAATCGTCGCGCGCCTCAACGCGGAAATGCGCCACATCCTGGCCGAGCGCGATCTCAAGGAGAGCCTTGCCGCGCGCGGGGTCGAGAGCGCGGCCAATTCGCCGGAACAGTTCGCCGCCCTGATGAAGGCCGAGATGGCTCTGTGGCAGAAGGTGATCAAGCTGAGGAACATCAAGGCGGACTGAAGGCGTCCCGGAGTTCCGGCGGGCTCAGCGCGTGCGCATTGCGCACGGGCGTGCGCCAAGCGCGCTCACCACGATGGGCGGCCCGGGCCTCGATCAGCGCCGGGTCGTCCAGGCCGGCGGCGGAGTCCATGCGACCTTTGCCGGCCAAGCGCGTCCAGTCCCGGTCGCAAGGCAGGGCCACCGGCCCTGCCTTGCGCGGCATGACAGCCGCTCAGCGCTGGCAGAACAACCGCTCAGCGCTGGCAGAACAGCCGCTCAGCGCTTCGTAGCAGTCGCCGCCGCGGGTCTCGCTCCCGGTACGGCCTTCGGCGCACCCTTCGCGGCGGCTTGTGGCGCGGGTTTCGCCGGGGCGGCCACGAACACGATCGGCGCCTGACCCAGCGTCTTGAAATCCTTGTCGGCTACGGTGAGCATCCCGGTGCCGGGTCTGATCACTCGCACATAGGAAGAGATGTCCCATTCCGCAGCCCACGCGCCGTCCTGGTTCGGTACGGGCACGGGCTTGAGGACGCCCCCGATGCTGCTCATCCCGCCGCCGGCATCCTTGAGCAGAAGCATGACTTCCTGCTTCGGTGCAAAGCCGGTGCCATACATGGCCACCTTGCCGCCCGGACGAAGCTCTACCACGGGTGTGGTCAGCACGAATGACGGCGTCGATTTCATCGCAGACTGCTGACCGGCACATCCCATAACACCCAGGGCGACCGATCCGGAAATAAGCGCCAGCTTGAAGTTCCTGTTCATGGTGTCTGTCTCCTGAATAAGATCTTGTTAATAGACGCCTTTCTGTGTGCTCCGGGCGTCTTTGCTGCGTTATGCCGCAGCCGAAGTATGCCTATAACCCTGCGAATTTCCAAGAAGTTCCTGAACATTTCCTTGCGGGCTGCCGAGAGCAACCGGGCGCCCCGCCAAGTACGCTCCGTCTCTCCGAACGAGGCCCCACTTCAGAGGTCGCGATAGTCCGGGTCCGCCTGCGCGCCGATGCGCCGGTTGCGGCGCATCCCGGCCAGGGGCAGCGGCTGAATCGAGCGGGCGGAGGTGATCTCGCAGCCGATGACACCCTCGTGTTCGAGCGCATCGACTTCTCCGGGCGAGTAGCCCAAGAGGCCCGTGAGGATCTCGCGGTTGTGCTCTCCCAGCCGCGGTGCGGGACCCGCTATGGAAAGCGGCGTGGCCGAGAGCCGCCACGGCCTACCCATGTAGCGGCGCGTTCCGATGCCGCTCTGCGGCGGGTGGGCGACGCGCTCGAAGAAGCCGCGCGAGCGCAGTTGTTCGTCGTGCAGCAGGTCGCGCCCGTTCTCGACCACGCCCGCCATGACGCCGGCAGCCTGCAGGAGAGCAGCCAGGGCCGCGGCGTCGCGGCCGGCGGTCCAGCCGCCGAGCGCCCGGTCCAGTGCCTGCCTGTGTGCCAGTCGCCCCGGCATGTCTTCGAAGCAGCTCTCGCGGGCCCAGGCCGGGTCGCCCATCACCCGGCGCAATGCCTGCCAGTCGACATCCGAACCCACCGCGATGGCGATCCAGCGATCCTCGCCCGCGCGGGGATAGACGCCGTGCGGCGCCATGGTTTCGTGGCGGTTGCCGATGCGCGCGGCAATGCGGCCGTTGGCCATGTAATCCATGATCAGGGGGCCGATGGTCGCGGCGCCCGCCTGGTACATGGACAGATCGATCCACTGGCCGCGCCCGCTGCGGCGGCGTCGATACAGACTGGCGAGAATGGCGTAGACGGCGCTCCAGCAGGCGAGGAAGTCGGTGTATGACTGGCCGATCTTGCTGGGGGCGCCGTCCTCGTAACCGGAGAGCCAGCACATGCCGCTGGTGGCCTCGAGCGAGGTGGCGACGCTGCCCCACTCGCGCCACGGCCCCGTGTGCCCGTAGCCGGTGTTGGACAGCATCACGAGGTCGGGCTTGAGGGCGCGCAGCGATGCGTAGTCCAGGCCGAGGTTCTTCAGAACGCGCGGCGTGAAGCTCTCGGCAACCACGTCGCTCACCGCGGCGAGCCGCCTGAAGATCTCGACGCCCGCGGGCTTGGTGAAATCGAGCGCGAGGCCCCGCTTGCCGCGGTTGACGGTATTGAGGCTGCCCACGCGATCCCAGGGCCGGTCCCCGGGAGCGTTTTCGGGAAAGGGTCCGTGCGCGGCCATCACGTCCACGCGGGTGTGCGCCTGGATCTTGATCACCTCCGCGCCGAGGTCGCAGAGCAGTCCGGTCGCGTAGGGGATGGCGAACACGTGGCTCGCGTCGATCACCCGCACGCCCTCCAGCGGCCGCGCGTGCTCGTCCTGTGGTTTCCCGAGCCGCGAGGCGGCCAGGGACTCGCGCTCGGTGCGGTGCGGCGCGCTCATCGCGCCCGCTTCCTGCCGCGCGCAAGCGAATTCGCCCTCGAGGCGGTCCTTCGGGCTCATTGGCTCGCCCTGGCGCTGCGCGCCACGGGATTGCGCGCCACGGGATTCTTCCTCGGGACCGCCCTCGAGCTCACACCACCCCCGCTGCGCGCAGCCGCGCGACTTCCGCCGCGCTGCAGCCCAGTTCCCCGCGGAGGATCTCGCCGGTGTGTTCGCCCAGCAGCGGCGGACGGCGCGACAGGCGGAACCCTTCCTCGGATCCCTCGAAGGTCTGGCCGGGGTAGCGCAGCCTCCCCGCGACCGGGTGATCGATTTCGTGGAAGAAACCGCGCTCGGCGAGCTGCGGGCAGTTCGCCAGGTCCTGCGGCGTCTGCACCACGCCGAACAGGATCTTCTTGCGGTTGGCGTGCTCGAACAGGGCGAAGCGGTCCTGCTTCGCCAGCGCCGCTCCCAGCAGCCGGTCCAGTTCCGCCGCGTGCGCGATCTTGCCGCGCGTGGTGGCGAACTTGGGATCCGCGAGGAGCGGCGCGCCCACCACTTCGCAGAAATCGTTCCACTCGCCGCTGCGCGGCGCGTGCGCCACCACCCAGCCGTCGCGCGCGCGCGCGCAGTTGCCGAAGCTGTCTCCCACCGGGGCGCGGCGGGTCTGGGTCTCGCCCATGTAGGTGTAGTAGGGCACGGTGAGCAGCAGGGTCGAGGTGAGCGCCTCCGCGATCGCCACGTCCACTTGCTGGCCGCGCCCGCTCGTGTCCCGCATCAGCAGTGCGGCGAGCGTCGGGATCACCCCGGCCAGCCCGC
Source organism: Burkholderiales bacterium (assembly GCA_020846575.1). GTDB lineage: Bacteria > Pseudomonadota > Gammaproteobacteria > Burkholderiales > SG8-39 > JADLDQ01. The sequence continues at coordinate 902 of JADLDQ010000052.1, read as the reverse complement.
CGACGTAGCCGGCCTGGTGGTAGCCGTGCTTCACCGGTTCGCGCAGGGCGGTGCCCGAGATCGACATGATGCCGCTCAGCGCGTAGTCGATCAGATCGTTGCCGCGCCAGTCGCGCCGCGGGCCGGTCTGTCCGAAATTGGAAATCGAGGTGAGCACCAGCCCCGGGTTCGCCGCCGAGAGCGCGGCATGGTCCAGGCCGAGCGAAGGCATCACCCGCGGCTCGAAATTCTCGACCAGCACGTCGGCCTGCTGCGCCAGCGCGAGAAGAATCCGCCGGCCCTCGGCCTTCTTGAGGTCCAGCGTGAGGCTGCGCTTGTTGTAGTTGAGGTAGAGGAAGGTGAGCGACTTCTCCGGGTGCGGTTCGCCGCCCGCGTAGGGGCCCATCGCCCGCGACACGTCGCCCGTGCCCGGGCGTTCGACCTTGATGACTTCGGCGCCCTGGTCGGCGAGCAGCCGCGCGCAGTAGGGCCCGGCGATCTGGTGGCCGAGATCGAGAACCCTCAGGCCGGCGAGCGCTCCGTCGCCGGCCGGATCACCCGTCATTGCGCTCAAGGCGCGGTACGTGCACCTTGAAGGTCCCGACCGCCACGACGCTGTCCTGCCGCTTGACCGCCTTCACTTCGCACACGACGTAGTCGCGGCCGTTTTCGCTGAACTTCTTTACGATGCTGCCGCTCGCCACCACCTCGTCGCCGGGCCGGGTCGGGTTGGTGAGCTTGGCGTCCAGCGAGCTGTAGCCCGAGACCAGCGATCCCCAGGGCAGGGAATCGGTGATCACCTGGCACAGGTACTGGATGGTCTGGTTGCCGTCGCCAACGACGCCGCCGAACATGTTGCGGCGGGAAAACTCCTCGTCCACGTGCAGGTTGTTGCCGGCCAGCCACTGCGTGCCCTCGATGGT
>JADLDQ010000051.1 GCA_020846575.1 Burkholderiales bacterium | reverse complement strand
GGTGCGAGCGGCGGCGCCGCGCAGGGCGTGCCGGGCGCGCTGTCCAACCAGCCGCCGCCGGCGCCGACCGCACCCATCGCCGGCGGGACGGGCGCGGTGGCAGGCGCAGCACCGGCCGCGACCCAGCAGGCGCAGTCCGCCGTGCGGCGCGATTCCACGGTCAACTACGAGGTGGACAAGACGGTGCGCCACGTGCGCACCTCCACGGGCGCCATCCGCCGGCTCTCGGCCGCCGTCTTCGTAAATTCCCGCACGCCGGCGGCGGCCGAAGCCGCGAAGGGCGAGCCGAAGAAGGGCAAGGGCGCGAAGGACGCGCCCCCGCCCCGGCCGACCGCCCTGGGCCAGGAGGAGATGCAGCAGATCACGGCGCTGGTAAAGGAGGCGATCGGCTTCTCCCAGCAGCGCGGCGACTCCCTCAGCGTATCCAACGTGCCGTTCAGCGCCGATCCCCCCGAAGTCGCCCCCGAGCCCTCGTTCTGGAACGAACCCGGGACGATCGCCTTCGCCAAGGAGACGGGCCGCAACCTGCTGATCGCCGGGCTCGCCCTGTACCTGTTCCTGGGCGTGCTGCGCCCGCTGCTGCGGCAGCTCGCCCAGGCGCGCCCGGCGCTGCCGCAGGAGCCGTCGGTGCCGCCGCAGCTCGCGGGACCGGGCGGGCGCTACGAGGACAACCTGCAGGCGCTGCGGCAGATCGCGCGCGATGACCCGCGGCGCGTCGCCGGCGTGCTGCGCACCTGGGTGAAGGAGGAGGCCGGCGCCGATGGATGACAGCGGCCTCAACCGCAGCGCGGTGCTGCTCATGAGTCTGGGCGAGGAAGAGGCCGCGCAGGTACTGAAGCACCTGGAACCACGCGACGTACAGAAGCTCGGCACGGTGATGGCGGGCCTGAAGAACGTGCCGCGGGAGATGGTGGAGACGGTCCTGGAGAGCTTCCAGGAGGAGGCGCTCAACCAGTCCCCGCTGGGCGCCGGCGGCAACGATTACCTGCGCGCGGTGCTCACGCGCGCGCTCGGGGAAGACAAGGCGTCTGTGTTTCTGGACCGCATCGTCCAGAACAGCGACGCGAGCGGCATCGAGGTGCTCAAGTGGATGGATGCCCGCAGCGCCGCGGAGCTGATCGCGGACGAACACCCGCAGATCGTGGCCACCATCCTCGTGCACCTGGAGCGCGATCACGCGGCCGAGATACTGAAAGCGCTGCCCGAGCAGCTGCGGGTGGACGTGCTGCTGCGCATCGCGACCCTGGACAGCGTGCAGCCCGCGGGCTTGCGCGAACTGAACGAGGCGATGTCGCGGCTGATCGCCGGCGCGGAGCTGACCCGGCGCTCCTCGCTCGGCGGCGAGCGCGTGGCCGCGGACATTCTCAATCACATGGGCGCGACGCACGAGGCCGCGATCATGGAGGGCGTGCGCGAATTCGACGAGGAACTGGCGCAGAAGATCCTCGACCAGATGTTCGTGTTCGACAACCTCCTGGAGCTGGACGACAAGGCGATCCAGCTGGTGCTGCGCGAGGTGCAGTCGGAATCGCTGATCGTCGCGCTCAAGGGCACGGTGGAAGAGCTGCGCGAGAAGATCGTCAAGAACATGTCGCAGCGCGCCGCCGACCTGCTGCGCGAGGATCTGGAGTCGCGCGGGCCGGTCAAGGTATCGGAAGTCGAAGCCGAGCAGAAGGAAATCCTCAAGATCGTGCGCCGCCTGGTCGAAGACGGACAGGTCGCCATGGGCGGCAGGGGAGCGGATGGTTATGTGTAGCGCGATGGCGTCCACGCTCGCGCGGCGGGCGCTCCCGTGAGAGCGAAGGGCCGTCCCGAGCGCGAAGCCCTGGCGCGAAGCGGCAGGGTAGTCCCATGAGCGCCAAACCTTTCTTCTCGAAGGAAGACCTCGGCCGCGCGCGCCGCTGGCAGCCGGGCACGCTGGGAGCCGCCCCCGCCCCGCGCGAGGCCCCGGCGGCGGCCGCGGCGCGCGCTGCGCGCGCGCGCGAACAGGGCTACCGGGAGGGTTTTGCCGCCGGTGAGGCGGCCGCCCGCGAGGCCGCCGAGCGGCTCTCGCGGCTCGCCACCTCGCTCGGCCGCGAGCTGCAGGGCCGCGAGGACCAGGTCGCTCAGGCGGCGCTCGATCTCGCCCTGGCGATCGCGCGCCAGATCGTGCGCACCGAGATCAAGGCGAGCCGGGAAGCGCTGCTGCCGGCGGTGCGCGACGCGCTGGACTGCCTGCCGCAGTCCACGAAAGGGGCGCAGCTCCTGGTTCATCCGAGCGATGTCGACCTGGTGCGCGCGCACATCGGCGACGATCTTACGCAGGGCGCATGGCGCATCGCCGAGGACCATCGCGTCGAGCCCGGCGGCTGCCGCATCGTCGCGCCCCATTGCGAAATCGACGCCACGCTTGCCACCCGCTGGAAGCGGGTCATCGCCACGATGGGCCGCGATGCGCCCTGGATCGAGACGGAAGCGAACGCCCGATGAGCGCGCGCTGCACCGAGTTCCTGCTCGACTGCCGCGCCTTCGCCGAAGCGGCCAACCCCATCGCGGTTCACGGCCGGCTGACCCGGGTGGCCGGGCTGGTGATGGAGGCGGTGGGACTGAAACTGCCGATCGGCAGTTCCTGCGCGGTGCACCAGGACGGGCAGCGCCCGGTGGAGGCCGAGGTGGTCGGCTTCAGCGGCGAGCGCCTGTACCTGATGCCCACCAGCGAGATCTACGGCCTCACCCCGGGAGCGAGCGTGGCGCCGCTGGAGGCGCTGGCCGCACCGCCGCGGCCGGGTGTGCGCCGGCACCCGGCGCGCCGCATCGAGGACCGCAGCAAGGCGATGCCGCTGGGCCCCGCGCTCCTCGGACGCATTGTCGATGCCGCAGGCGCGCCGCTGGACCGCCTCGGCCCGGTGCCCGAAACCGAGCGCCGGCCCTTGCACGCGCGGCCGGTCAACCCGGTGGATCGCGCGCCGATCACGACCCCGCTGGATGTGGGCATCCGCGCCATCAACGCGCTGGCGACCGTGGGCCGCGGGCAGCGCCTGGGGCTGTTCGCCGGATCCGGCGTGGGCAAGAGCGTGCTGCTCGGCATGATGGCCCGCTACACCGCTGCCGACGTCACCGTGGTGGCCCTGATCGGCGAGCGCGGCCGCGAGGTGAAGGAGTTCATCGCCTCCAGCCTCGGGGAGCAGGGCCTCGCGCGCTCGGTGGTGGTCGCCGCGCCCTCGGATTCTCCGCCGCTGCTTCGCATCCAGGCGGCCGCCTACGCCACGCTCATCGCCGAGTACTTCCGCGACCAGGGACGCAACGTGCTGCTCTTGATGGACTCGCTCACGCGTTACTGCATGGCGCAGCGCGAGATCGCGCGCGCCATCGGCGAGCCGCCGGTCACCC
>JADLDQ010000050.1 GCA_020846575.1 Burkholderiales bacterium | reverse complement strand
GCGTCGAAGCATCCGGAATCGCATCGGCCGGGCGCTGGGACGCAATTCCAGCTGCCCCCGGTTGGGCATCGGCACTCGCGCCCGAGCCTTCGGCCGCTCGGCCTTCTCGCCATCGGGCGCATCCGGCAAGTCTGCCAACAACTTCGGCGCCTCATCGGGCCCTCATCCACGCTACTCGACGCCTGCCAATGACAGCTTTCCAGACGATCGGTTTACTCTTTACAGAGTTTCTTCATAGCCTCTCAGACTACCCGCACCGTTGCCCCGTAGCCGGCCAGCGAGCGGTCGTGCGTGAGCAGGGTCATGGGCTCCGCGAGCGACTGAGCGACCAGCAGCCGGTCGAACGGGTCGCCGTGCACCGCCGGCAGCGCCGCGACGCGGGCCGCGTGCGCCGCCTTCACGGGAAGCTCGTCGATGCCTGTCTGCGCCAGCGCGTCGAGCAGCGTGGCGGGGTCGAGATCGAAGTCCGTGCGGCGCAGCGCGTACTTGATGGCGACTTCCCACAGGCTGCCGGCACTGAAGAACAGTTCGTTCGCGGGATCGAGCAGCAGCCTCCGGGCCTCCCTGGACAGCCGGCGGGACCGCGCGACCGACCAGAGCAGCAGGTGCGTGTCGAGCAGGATTCTCACCGCCGGCGCCGGCCTTCGAAGGCGGCCAGCAGCTCTTCGGGCAAAGGGCGGTTGAAGTCGTCGGGAATCTTGAACTTGCCGTCGAGTATTCCCAGCCGGCGTTTCTTCAGCGGCGGCGTGATCGGACCCAGCCGGGCCACCGGCTTGCCCGCCTTGGCGATCAGGAACTCCTCGCCCGCCTGGGCGCGCTCGAGCAGCCGCGACAGGTGGGTCTTGGCCTGGTGGACGTTGATCTTTTCCATGGTGGACTAAGCTTAGTCTATCCGGTGCGGCCTGTCCAAGGGCCGCGCTTCGCTGTCCAGGTGGGAGCGGTACTCGGCACTCGATGGCGGGCCGTTCGATCTTCGGCGCACGGACGCATCGACACCTCGATCACCCCCGACTCATTCCCCGAGAGGGCCTGGTGGGAGGACCGGGCCCTGCCTGCCATGCCGGCCATCGGGCGTGCCTCCCCGGACCGGACACGCCGGGCTTTTCCAGGCGCCGCGCGCTACTTCTTCAGGGAGTCTCTGATCTCGCGCAGCAGTTTCACTTCCTCCGGCGGCTCCGGTGGCGCTGCCGGCGTCTCGGGCTGCCGGGTGTCGCTCAGGCGATTCATCAACTTGATGACCATGAAGATCGCCCAGGCAACGATGAGGAAGGAGATGATGCTGTTGATGAACAGCCCGTAGTTGAGCGTCACCGCGCCCGCCTTCTGCGCCGCATCCACCGTGGTGAACTCGCCGCCGGCAGGCGCCGCCCTGAGCGTGACGAAGAGGTTGGAGAAGTCCACCTTGCCGAGCAGCAGGCCGATCGGCGGCATGATCACGTCCTTCACCAAGGAATCGACGATCTTGCCGAACGCGGCGCCGATGACGACGCCAACGGCAAGGTCGACCACGCTGCCGCGCATCGCGAACTTCTTGAACTCTTCGAACATGGTTCTCCCCTGTGCGGTTGGTTGCCCCGGGCCACGGTCCTCACCCGGCGCGACCATTTTGGCGTATTCCCGGCGCAGCGCGCGAGATGCCCGGCTTGGAGCGCGTGGCGCATCGCGCGCGCATGCTGGAGGCGGCGGCCAAGACCGACTGCTTCGTGCCGCTCGCACCCGAGGCTGCGCAGAGCGCGAACCCCTACAGCAGGAACAGGGTCGCCAACCCGAGGACGATGAAGAAGCCGCCGCTGTCGGTGCAGGCGGTGATCATCACCGACGACCCCACCGCCGGGTCGCGGTTGAGCTTCACCAGCAGCATCGGGATCACCACCCCCATGGTCGCGGCGAGCAGCAGGTTGAGGGTCATGGCCGCGGTCATCACCAGGCCCAGCGGCACGTTGTCGTACAGCGACCAGGCGACGAAGCCCAGGATCCCGCCCCAGATGAGGCCGTTCACCAGCGCCACGGCCAGCTCCTTCCTGAACAGTTTCTTCGCCTGGGCGAGCTGGATCTGACCCAGGGCGTAGGCGCGCACGATCAGGGTGATGGTCTGGTTGCCCGAGTTGCCGCCGATGCCGGCCACGATGGGCATCAGGGCCGCGAGCGCCACCAGCTTCTCGATCGAGCCCTCGAAGGCGCCGATGACCCGCGAGGCGATGAAGGCGGTCACCAGGTTGATCGCCAGCCACGCCCAGCGGTTCCTCACGCTCGCCCAGACCGAGGCGAAGATGTCCTCCTCTTCGCGCAGGCCGGCCTTGATACGCAGCTCCGACTCGGTGCGCTCGCGGATGTAGTCCACCATCTTGTCCACGCTCACCCGCCCGAGGAGCTTGCCCCCCTCGCTCAGCACCGCGGCCGAGACCAGGTCGTAGCGCTCGAACGCCTGCGCCGCGTCGCGCGCCTTGTCGTCGGGGTAGAGGGTGATGGCGTCGGTAACCATCACCTGGGCCACGGTCCGGTCGAGGTCGCCGACGATGAGGCGTGCGAGCGGCAGGGTGCCTTTCAGGTGCTCGGCCCGGTCCACCACGAACACCTGGTCGGTGTGGTCGGGCAGCTCACCCAGCCGCCGCAGGTAGCGGGTGACGGTCTCCAGGGTCACGTCCGCGCGCACCGTCACCACGTCGAAGTCCATCAGCGCGCCGACCGAGTCCTCCGGGTAGGACATCGCCGCCCGCAACTGCTCGCGCTCTTCGGTGTCGAGCGCGAGATAGACATCCTGCATGACCTCCTGCGGCAGGTCGGGCGCGAG
>JADLDQ010000049.1 GCA_020846575.1 Burkholderiales bacterium | reverse complement strand
CGACAACGCTGCCGATCTTGACCAGCGCGTAGATCCCGAGCGTGCGCCCGTACAAGCCCGTACCCAGCGTGGTCTGCCAATGCCCTCGCTTCAGCCGATCCACCTCGAAGGGGAGATGACGCAGCGAGGCGAGGATCAGCGCCCAGGTCAACTCGGCGGTCGAGTTCGATCGCCCGCCGGGACCGCCGCCCGCCGAGACCACGATGCCGCGCTCGGTGCAGGCAGCCAGGTCGATGTGGGCGGTGGCGCCGCCCGTCTGACTGATGAGCCGGATGCTGGCGAGCTTCTCGATGAGCGGCCGCCGGAACCAGGTGCGCTGCTGGGTCAGCATGACCGCGTCGAACCCCTCGAGCTTCCCTGCGAGGCGCGCCATGTCGCGCTCGGGTTCGCTGAACACCACCACCTCGTGATCCTTCAACTTGTGGAAGTTGCTCAGCTCCCTGAACACGTTCTGGTAGTCGTCGATGACGGCAACTCGCATGGCTCGCTCCTCGCGTGCGCTCGGCGCTGATCGCGCCGGCCGTACGCCGCTTCGATGCACGGCCGGCGCGCAGTGCTCGGGCCGCCATGATACATTCCCGCCCCTCCCGCCCGCGCTGCCCGCAGCGCGGCGCTCCCCTGGCGCTCACCGGAGTAAAGACATGGCCGCCGTTATGGAAAAGAAGAACGAGAGGCTCCTGCACCCGATTTCCACCGCGGAGCTCGAACGCCGCTGGAGCGCGGCGCGCAAGATCATGCGCGCGGCGGGGCTGGAGTGCATCGTCGCGCAGAGCGTCAACAACCAGTCGGGCTGCGGCTACTTCCGCTGGCTCACCGACAATCCCAATGCCGGCTCCAACCCGCAGACGGTGATCTTCCCGGTCGAGGGGCCGATGACCATCGTCCAGCAGGGGGCCTGGGGACGCGAACGCGCGAGCGATGGCAAGGCCGCCCCCGACCGCGGCGTGGGCAAGCGCGTGTTCAGCCCCAGCTACCCCTCGGTGCAGCACACCGGCTTCTACGACGCCGACATCGTCGCCGGGGAGATCAGGAAGGCCGGGTTCGCGAAGGTCGGCATCGCCTGCCCGGCCACCTGGTACCACAGCTTCGGCGCGCGCCTGGCCGAGCAGATGAAGGGCGTCTCGATCGAGGACTGCACCGACGCCATCGACCGGGTGAAGTCGGTGAAGAGCGCCGAGGAGATAGAGATCGTGCGCCGCACCTGCGCCATGCAGGACGAGGTGATGCGCCGCGTGACGGAATTCATCAAGCCCGGTATGAAGGACTTCGAGGTCTACGCCTACGCCCAGTACCAGGGCCAGCTCATGGGCAGCGAAGGCGGCATCTTCCTCGGCTCCTCCGGTACGCTGGACGGCGAGCCCGCCGCCTACCGGCCGCGCTCGCAGATGGGCCGCGAGATCCGCAAGGGCGACGCCTTCATGCTGCTGGTGGAGAATAGCGGCCCCGGCGGCTACTACGCCGAGATCGCCCGCCCCTTCATCTTCGGCAAGGCGCCGCAGCACATGAAGGACCTCGTCCGCCTCATCGTCGAGGCGCAGCAGGCCACGGTGAAACGCCTCGTGCCCGGGGCGTCCTTCCCCGAGATCTTCGCCGCGCACAACGCGCTCATGAGGAGCCGCGGCAAGCACGAGGAGGAGCGCCTGTACGCGCACAGCCAGGGCTACGACCTGGTCGAGCGACCGCTGGTGCGGCACGACGAGACCGCCATGAAGGTGGAGGCGAACATGGTTTTCGCCTGCCATCCCGAGGTCAACACGCCCAGGGAATTCATGACCATCTGCGACGACTTCCTGGTGAAGGCCGACGGCACCCAGGAGCGGCTGCACCGCACGCCGCAGGAATACTTCGAGCTGTGATGCCCCGCGGCCGGGCGGCACGGCCGCGACGCGGCGCAAGCCGCTCCGAAACCGCAGCCGCCGCCATCAACACGCAGGAGTGAGCGCATGCATCCAGCCGCACGGACGATCTGCCTGTTCGCCGCCGGCCTCTGGGCCGCGGGGCTCTCGAAACCGGCGCCGGCGCAGGCATTCCCCGCCAGGCCGGTCCACGTGACCATCACCATTCCCGCTGGCGGCGCAGCCGACGTCATCCTGCGGGTCGCGGCGCCGAAGATCAACGAGGGGCTCGGCCAGCCGCTCGTCCTGGAGAACAAGCCCGCCATGTCCGGCGTGCTCGCCTCCGAGCAGCTGGTGAAGATGGCGCCCGAGGGCTACAACCTGCTGTTCACCACGCCCAGTTCGCAGATCACCGTCAAGTTCCTCTCGAAGAACGTGCGTTACGACCCGGAGAAGGACTTCACCCCGATCACCGCCTTCGTCGAGCCGGTATCCACGCTGGTGGTGGGCGCCGCCGTGCCGGTGGCGAGCTTGAAAGAGCTTATCGAATACGCGCGCAAACATCCCGGCAAGCTCGCCTACGCCAGCGCGGGCGTGGGCTCGGTATTCCACCTCACCACCGAGGCCCAGCTCCAGGCGACCCAGCTGAAGATGCGGCACGTGCCCTACAAGGGTGCCGGGCCGGCGTTGAACGATCTGCTGGGCGGGCAGGTGAATGTGATGTTCGACGTGCTGGGCAGTTCGCTGCCGCACATCCAGGGCGGCAAGCTGGTGCCGCTGGCGGTGACCTCGG
>JADLDQ010000048.1 GCA_020846575.1 Burkholderiales bacterium | reverse complement strand
TTCTCGGATCCTGACGGAGATTCGTGCCGAAGCGCGCGACGCGCGCGCCGAGACTCGCGAGAATTGCAAGACCGTGTTTCATCGGTTCTCGGTGCTGGAGGCCAGCACCAACGACGTGAGGCAGCGGCTCACCTCACTGGAGCGGCACATGGCGCACTTCTCGCCACCGTACCGGTGATGAACGAGTGTATCGACCGCTTGGAGGCGCGCGTCGCGGCGCTCGAATCCCGCGCGGGCTGGCTCGCCGAGAGCGAACCGACTTCTCGGGCGTACTCCCGATCGAAACTACTCCCAGCGCCCGATCAGCACGTCGCCGCCGGCGTTCTTGCGTGTGCCCTGCATCTCGGCGAAGGCGTCGGTGGTGGCGATGCGGTTCTTGCGGCTGCGCATCCAGTCGAAGATCCGGTCCTTCATCTGGGCGCGCACCGCCGCGCAGCCCGGGTCGCACCCCAGGTCGCGCAGCTCCCGCGGATCGGTCTCCAGGTCGAAGAGCTGCGGCGCGAATCCGTCGTAGTGGACCATCTTCCAGCCCCGGGTCAGCACCATCACCGCGCGCGCCTGGTTGACCGAGAGGCCGAGCGCCTGGCGCGCCGGGTAGGCGCCGTAGTCCAGCTCGCTGAACACCGCCTCGCGCGCGAGCGGTTCGCCGCGCCGCACGCGCGGCAGGAGCGAGCGCCCCTCCAGCACGTGGGTGGGAATCGGGATGCCCAGCGCGTCCAGAAAGGTCGGCACCAGGTCGATCGACTCGGCGAAGTCATCCGACACCGCGCCGCGGGGCGCGCCGTCTTCCGGGTCGTAGACGATCAGCGGCACCCGCGCCGCCTGCTCGTAGAACAGTTCCTTCTCCCCCAGCCAGTGGTCGCCGAGAAAATCGCCGTGGTCGCTGGTGAACACGATCAAGGTGTCCTTCATGCGACCCGAATCCTCGAGAAACCGGAACAGGCGACCCAGGTGGTCGTCGATCTGCCGGGTGAGACCCATGTAGGTCGGGATCACCGCCGCCCTCACCTCCTCGCGCGCGAAGACCAGACCCTCCCGGTGCCGCATGAACGCGCCGAACACCGGGTGCGGGTCGCGCCGCTCCGCCTCGCTCCTCACCGCGGGAATCACGTCCTTCCCGGCGTACATCGCGTGGTACGGGGCGGGCGCCATGTAGGGCCAGTGCGGCTTGATGTAGGACAGGTGCAGGCACCACGGGGCCTCGCCCTGCTCGCGGATGAACGCCAGCGCGCGCTCGGTGCAGTAGGCGGTCTCGGAATGCTCCTCCTTCACCCGGGCGGGCAGGCGCGCGTTCCTCATGTTCCAGCCCGACAGGGTTTTCCCGTCCGGGCCCGCGGCCGAGTTGGCGAAGCTGTGCCAGGGATTCGCATCCCTGTAGCCGTGCGCGCGCAGGTAGTCGTTGTAGGCGAAGTCGAGGGCGCCGCGCTTGTCCGGGTGCACGCCGTCGTCCCTGTCGTAGGGTTCGAAGCCGCACTCGGACACGAGCAGGCCGTCGCCGCGCTCGGGCGCGAGGCCGAAGCGCTTCATGCCCTCCTCGTCCGGCTCCATGTGGGTCTTGCCCACCAGCGCGGTGCGCACGCCGTGCGGCCGCAGGTAGTCGCCGAGCGTCCGCTCGCCCACCGGCAGGGGGAAGAAGTTCCAGGTCGCGCCGTGGCTGAAGCTGTAGCGCCCGGTGTAGGCGGACATGCGCGAGGGCCCGCACACCGGCGCCTGCACGTAGGCGCGGGTGAAGCGGGTGCCCCTGGCGGCGAGCGCATCGATGTTGGGCGTCTCCATGCTCGGGTGGCCCGCGCAGGACAGGTAGTCCGCTCGCAGCTGGTCGCACATGATGAAAAGGATGTTGCGCGTCTTCGGCATTGACTTCCTCACTCCACCTCGATGCCGGCGTTCCTGATGCGCTTCGCCCGCTTCGCGCCATCGCGCCGCATGATTTCGCGAAAGCCCTCGGGCGACGCGCCGGCCGGGTCCAGGCCTAGCCCGGTGAGCTTCGCGGCGAGGGGGGCGCGCCCCGGCAGCGGGCGATGCGCGCCACTGCCCGCTCGAGCGCTCAGGCGGCTGCGCCTGTCTGCGCCAGCCGCAGCGGCTCACCGGCGCTCCAGTCGAGCGCTTCCTCCCTGGGTTCGAGCCTCACCCGCGACCAGGTGAGCTTCATGTCCTCGGCGCTCCCGGACACGCACAGCTTGAAGTTGCCCAGGTTCAGCTCCTCGGCCGGGCGGCACAGGAGCTGCGTCATGCCGTGCGCCGCCTCGAAGGGCTCCAGCATGCGCGGCTGCCAGCGCCCGAACACCTTCGGGTTGTCCGCGTACTCCTCGGTCATGCCGGTGCGGATGAAGGGCAGCATCAGGCAGGCGGCGCTCACCATGTTCGCCGAGCGCCCGAGGTTGACCTTCAGCACCTCGGGCAGGCGCAGCACCGCCCAGTTGGCCACCACGTAGCCCGGCACAGCGACACCGGGCTCGATCGCCTGCATCGAGGAGATGTAGAGCATCTGCAGCGGCTGGTTGTGGTAGATCGCCTCGGCGGCCCACAGGTGGGTCATGGCGACGAAGCCCTCGATCTTGGTGTTCATCACCATCGACGATTCGGCGATGTCGTCCAGGTACTGCTGGCGCACCCGCGCGCGGCGCTCGGCGCGGCTCTCGCCCTCGAGCGCCGAGAGCGCGCGCCCGAAGCGGTAACCCTTCTCGGTCAGCCCCGAGTTGCAGATCAGGATATCCGGCCCTTTGCCGTCCATCTGCTCGATCATGTAGCTGCGCGAGGCCCACAGGTCGCGGGTGTTGGTGACGTCGGCCTGGAGAGCGAAGGCCTTCACGCCGCGCGCGCGCAGCGCGGCCACCAGGTCGAACCCGTCGCGGTAGCTCCGGTGGAAATGCACCCCCACGCAGGCCGCGCCGTTGGCGGCGGCGGCCAGGATCAGCGCCTGGCCGATGCCGTGATCCTTGCCCGAGCCGGTCACGAAGACGCGCTTGCCGGCGAATGCCCCGGCCAGCGCCGCCGGAAAGCGGAACTTGTCGAAGTCTGCGCTGTATGCCATGTGCCTGTCCCCCTGTGAAGAGCCGCGCCTTGATCCGGCAGCTCGATGCAGACGGGGCCCACGATCGCTGTTGCATCCCCGATTCCAGCGATGCAAGTACTTGCGCCTCACCGTGGCGAACTGCGCGCCGTCCTGGACGCCGGGGACCGTCATCGGTCTCCTGCATCGGCCTGCCAGGAGCCCATTCTATCCGCCGCCACCTGCCCGGGTATCCGGGCGTCACCGCCGCGCAAGCAACGAACCGACACCTCGCGCGCGCCGCACGCGCGGCCGGTACCGCACGCACCGTCCGCGGCTCGGCGCAGTCCTCTCGCGTATGATCGCCGGCGCTGCGGTTCGCCCCGCGGCGCGCACCCGGCGCGACGCGACAGCGAACCCGCGCGGCGCCGCAAAGGGATTCCCATGACCGAGAACGCCAGACCGCTCGCCCTCCTATGGACGGAGAACCCGGCGACCTACCGCGAGGCGGCGCAACGCGCGGGCCTTGGCGAGCGGGTGGAGTTCGCCGAGATACACCGCGACCAGTTGCCCGGGGAGGAACTGCTCGCGCGCGCCGATCTGCTGGTGTGCTGGCCGCCGCCCGCGGGACTGCTCGCGCGCATGCCGAGGCTCGTCTGGATACAGACCCCGAGCGCCGGCGTGGAGGGCTGGCTCGCCCGGTCCGACCTGCGCGAAGGCATCACGCTCACCTGCGCGCGCGGCATTCACCGCGTGCAGATGCCGGAGAACATCCTCGGGGCGCTGTTCCACATCACCAAGCACTATGCCGAGCATGTCGCCAGCCAGCGCGAGCGCCGCTGGCGGCGTGTGGTTTCCGAGCCGCTTGCCGGCAAGACCCTGGGCATTCTCGGCGTGGGCGCCATCGGCGCGGAGCTGGCGCGAAAGGCCGCGGCCCTGGAATTGCGGGTCATCGGCGTGCGCCAATCGGGCGCGGCGGTGCCGCACGTCGAGCGCGTCTACCCGCCGCGGGCGATGGACGAGGTGCTGCGGCAAGCGGATTTCGTGCTGCTGCTGCTGCCGCTCACCGCGCAGACCGAACACCTCATGAACACGCAGCGCCTGTCCGCGATGAAGCCCTCTGCCTGGCTGCTCAATTTCGCGCGCGGGGCCCTGATCGTCGACGCGGACCTGATCGAGGCGGTGCGCACCGGCGTCATCGCCGGTGCGGTGCTCGACGCCTTCCGCGAGGAGCCGCTGCCCGCCTCGCATCCGTTCTGGACCACCGAGGGCATCCTGGTGCTGCCGCACATCGGCGGCGGCCACCCGCAGCGCGATCGCATCGTGGCCGAGCTGTTCGCGCAGAACCTGCGGCGTTTCGTATGCGGCGAACCGCTGTCGATGGCGGTGGATCGCGCGAAGGGGTACTGAAGCGATCCCGAGAGGAATCCGTGCCCGCCGGCCTGGCGGCGCGCATCCGCCAGTGCGGCGGCGCGCACCCGCCAGTGCGGCAGCCGCACCCGCCAGTCCAGCGGCGCGAACCGGCTGCCGCGGCGGCGGGCGGCAGCACGCGCGGACGCGGCGGTCAGTGCAGGTGGCGCTTGCCCGCCGAGCGCTGCGGGCGCTCGGAGATCCCGGTGGCGGGCGCCGCGCCGCGCTGCGCCCAGCGGCGGTCGAAGAGCTGGTTCACCAGTCCCACCACCTCGCTGATCTCGGGATCGCCGAAGTGGCGCCCGAGCAGATCCTGGAGGTCCTCGATCATGTAGCGCCGCTGCACCGCTTCGATCGCGTCGGCGGCAGGCCCCACGAACACCATGCCGCGTTCGTCGCGGCCGTCCTCGTGGTAGTAGGTGACCTCGACGCCCGAGGCCTCCTCCGCGAACGGCCCGAGCGCCTCGAAGGCCGACTCCAGAGCCTTCTGGAAATTGCGCCCGACCCACCCGGTCCAGCAGATTTCGAGCATGCGCTTGCGCCGGTCGTAGACCACCCCGGGCTCATCCTGGTTCGCGCTGCGCGCCTCGCCGAGGTTCTCGATGTCGACGTAGCTGAACCACGGCCCGAGCGCCTGCTCCAGGTCCGCCTGCGACACTGCATTCTTCAAGGGTACGGTGCCGTGAACGTGGACTTCGGTATGCATGGTGGACTCCGGAGGTCCGCCCCGAAGGGGCAGCGGGCGGCCCCGAGGGCGGCCCCGATGGATCGAATGATTCTAAGCTCAAGCGCAGGCGCCAGGGGCGCCGCGCCATGGCCGCACCGTGGCGGCCTGCGCGCCGCCCCTGGCGCGCGCTTTCACACCCGCTCGAGGACGAGGGCGATGCCCTGGCCGACACCGATGCACATGGTGCACAGCGCGTAGCGTCCCTCGTTTGCGTGCAGCTCGGCGACCGCGGTGGTCACCAGGCGTGCACCGGAGGCGCCGAGCGGGTGCCCGATCGCGATCGCCCCGCCCCAGGGATTGACGTGGGAGGCATCGTCCGCAAGGCCCAGGTCGCGCGTCACCGCCAGCGCCTGCGCGGCGAACGCCTCGTTCAGCTCGATCACGTCCATCTGCGGGATCGACAGGCCCGCAATCGCCAGCACCTTGCGCGCGGCGGGGATGGGCCCCACACCCATGATGCGCGGCGCGACGCCCGCGGCCGCCATGGCGATGATGCGCGCGCGCGGCGCCAGGCCGTGTTTTTTCGCCGCCGCCTCGCTCGCGACGATGAGCGCGCAGGCGCCGTCGTTGATGCCCGAGGCATTACCCGCGGTGACCGTGCCGCCGTCCTTCACCACGCCCTTCAACTTCGCCAGGCCCTCGGCGGTGGTGTCGGGACGCGGATGCTCGTCCACCGCCACCACCAGCGGATCGCCCTTCCTCTGCGGAATCCTCACCGGCGTGAGCTGCGAGCCGAAATGGCCCGCCTTGTTCGCCGCCGCCCAGCGCTGCTGGCTGCGCAGCGCAAAGGCGTCCTGGTCGGCGCGCCCGATGCGGAACTCCTCGGCCACGTTCTCCGCGGTCTCCGCCATGGAATCGATGCCGTACCTCGCCTTCATCGCCGGGTTGACGAAACGCCAGCCCAGGGTGGTGTCCTCGATCCTGGCGCTGCGCGAGAACGCCGACTCGGCCTTCGCCATCACGAAGGGCGAGCGGGTCATGCTCTCCACGCCGCCCGCCATCACCAGCGAGGCCTCACCGGCGCGGATCGCGCGCGCGGCGCTGCCCACCGCGTTCAGTCCCGATCCGCACAGGCGGTTCACGGTGGCGCCGGGGACTTCCTGCGGCAGGCCGGCGAGCAGCAGCGCCATGCGCGCCACGTTGCGATTGTCCTCGCCCGCCTGGTTGACGCAGCCGTAGATCACATCGTCCAGCGCAGCCCAGTCCACGCCGGGATTGCGCTCCATCAGAGCCTTCATGGGAATGGCCGCGAGATCGTCGGTGCGCACCGGGGCGAGCGAGCCGCCGAAGCGCCCGAAGGGCGTGCGCACGGCGTCGCAGACAAAGGCTTCGTTCATGGGAGTCTCGCCAGAGGGTTTCGGAACAGGATGGTGGAACGTGCGCCGCGCCGAGATCGCAGCGCCGTGTCGAAGCGAGTATACGCCAGCCGGGAGCGCGGGCGGCGCAGGCGCGAGTCGTGGCAAAATCCGCGGCGTTCCGCCGCCTGGCGCACGGCATGTCCCGCCGCTTGCGCGCCGGGTACATCCCCTGCGCCCGGGGACGCCTGCGGATTCGGTCAATCACATCGGACACGCTCATGAGAATCGTCAGCTTCACGCATCAGGGCCAGGCCCGGCTGGGCGTCTGCGAGGGCGATTCCGCCGTCGATCTCAAGATGGCGGCGCCCGAGCTGCCGTCCGAGCTCCTCGCCCTCATCAACCTGGGCGATACGGCCTGGCCGGCGGTGAAGAAGGCCGCGGCCGCGGCCACGCGAGAGCAGCGCCGCCTGCTCGCCGGCCTCGCGTTCCGGCCGCCCATCACCCGGCCGGGGAAGATCATCTGCCTGGGCCTCAACTACCTGGATCACGCGGCCGAAGGCGCCGGTGGCGTCGAAGTTCTTGCCGATGGTCCACTGGGCGGTCTTCCTCTGGTAATCGCGGACCGACGCCTCGTTGAAGCACGAGTAGCCGCACACGTACTCGAGCGCGCGCTCTTT
>JADLDQ010000047.1 GCA_020846575.1 Burkholderiales bacterium | reverse complement strand
GGCGAGCGCCATTGCCGCGGCCGCGGCCAGGACCAGGGCTTTCATGAGGTGGGTCCCTCCCCGACAGGCGCAACCGGGCGGACGCGCTCGGCAGGCATTATGCCCAAGATGGGTCCGAGCCCCGTCGGGGGCAGGGCGCGCGAACGCTGACCGGGATCCTGCCCGGACGGGCTGTGGCAGCGGCCGCTCGTGCGCATCAGCGACGCGCTGCAGCTTCCGGCAACCGGACCGGCGGCGTACGGGACACCTTCGTCGCCGGGCGCACGCCGAGCCGCTTCCCTCACTCGGGAATCACCGGCACCAGCAGGTGCGAGTCGTACTTTCCGCCGGTACAGACCAGGTGATGGCCGCGGTTCACGCTGGCCTCGTGAAGCGCGAGAGGACTGCGGCGGACCGTCTGCGGCAGGCCGGCGATCGAGCCCACCTTCGGCGCCTGCACGTCGGGCTTCTTGAAGTCCGAGCCCTGGATCACGAGCCGCAGCGACTCGCCGGCTTCGAAGCGGGTGCCCGAGGGCCAGACCTCGATTTCCAGCGGCACCGGCTCGCCGTCCTTCAACTTGATCTCACTCCTGTGCAGCAGCACCGGCTGGTATTCGGTGGACCGCTCCGGGTCGAGCTCACGGTGGGACGCCCGCAGCCAGCCGAGCGCGACCGGGCCGTCCTCGAACTGGGCGTAGAAGGCGAAGGGCACGACCTCGCCCGCGGCGTCGAGCTTGTGCAGCACGACGAAGACGTCCATGTCGTTCGCACCCTGCGGCGCCATCCAGGCCCTGAGCTTCACGTGGCCGATCAGATCGGTGCGTCTTTCGAAGCGGAAGTCGAACTGCACCCGTGCACCGCTGTCGTAGCCGGCTTCGTAACGGCAGGATGCCTCGCCGGCCACGGGGGCCTCCTTGAGAAGGCCGTCACGGGCGTCGAGATACAGCTTCGTGTAGCGGGTGCGGGCGATCGGCCACTCCTTCTCCGTACGGATCGCGCCGGCGCCGTACTTCTCGCGGGCTTCGAGGCGCACCTTCGGCCAGTCCAGGATCTCGGTGCGCAGGCCCTTCAGGAAATGGTCGAAGAAGGCCTGCTGGCGGCGCACGCTCTGCGGTTCGTAGAAGTACGCCCACTTCTTGCGGCCGTGCACCTCGAGCCACTTGTGCGCGGAGGATATTCTCTTGAAACCTTCCAGGGTTCCGCGGGTGTGCAGGCCCTGGTCGGTCCAGCTCGCCACCACGTACGCCGGGACCGTGATCCTGGAAAGGTCGGCGAGCTTCGATGCCCAGAACGCGTCGAACAGCGGGTGCTCGAGCGTCTCCTGGGCGAGGTCCTCGACACGGGTCTTGCTGCGGCCCCAGCGCTCGGCCAGGTAGGGCCAGAAGGACGTCTCGGGGATGCCCCCGTGGCGCTGGACCTCCCGGTAAGTGTCGCTCCAGCCTTCCCAGGGATTGATCGCGGCGAGGTGAGGCGGATTCAGAGCCGCGACGTTCCACTGCGACAGGGCGAGGTAGGACACGCCGATCAGCCCCACCTTGCCGTTGCTCCAGGGCCGGGTTCCGGCCCACTCGATCAGGTCGTATTCGTCCCGGGCTTCCTCGGGCGACAGGTAGGTCGCCGCGCCCTCGGAGAACCAGGCGCCGCGGGGGTCGACGTTGACGATCGCGTAGCCCAGCGGGACCCAATGCATGGGGTCGGGCGCCTCGAAGGCCGTGTGCGGCGACAGGCTGGCGGTGATGCCGGCCTTGGGAAACTGCCGGTCCATGCGCGTCGGCCCGTGCTTGCCGTAGGGGCCCCAGGCGACGAGCGCCGGAACGGCCCTGGTTTCGCCGGCGGGACGGTAGACATCGACGTAGATGCGCACGCCGTCGCGCATCGCCACGGCGAGGTCGCGCTCGATCAGCACGCCGTCCTCGACGCTGCGCCGGTACTGCGGCGGGCGCCCGCCCAGCTCCTCGGGGGCGCAGGGCGGTTCGCGAAAGCGGTACTCGAAATCGTGCTTCACGCCGATCCTCCTTTCACCCGGCAGGTCCGGGGCCGCGCCCGAGCGCGAACGCCCGGTGAGCGCCAGCGCCGGCAGCCTGGTCCCCCTGTTCTCGAGCAATCGCAAGGCCGCTCGCCCTGCGTTCAGCCGCGCTGGGCAGCGTCTCCCGCCTGAAACTTGTCCGCCATCGCGCAGCGCTGCGCCAGCCGTTCCGAGAACGCGTTCACCAGGCGCTTGACGACGACCTTGGCCCCGGTCTCCACGATCGATGCGAGGCGGCCGCTGACCTCGACGTGAGCGCTGACCGGAATGATCGCGCTCGATGCTTCGGTATGTTCATTGACCTTGAATTTCAGGGTCGAGCGAAAGCGCGTGGTCACCTGCTTGTCCTTTCCCCGTGCGTTGACCCCGCCGCTCATGGCGGCATGGTCGAGAGCGAGCGAGACATCGGCCGTGAACGTCACCTTGATGGGACCGAATTGAACGCTCATCGCGCCGTCGTAGGTGCCGTCGCCGCGGTCTTCGATCAGCTCGGCGCCGGGAACGCAATCGACGACAGTGGCCGGATCGGACAACAGGCTCCACACGAGCCGCGGCGGATAGGGTACCTGGATCTCTTCGTGGACTTCGAACATCCGCGTTCCCTGCCCGATCTCCTAGACGTCTTCGGCGTAGAGCATGCGGTGCATCGGTATGGGCACCACGTTGCGCGAGATCCTCACGTCGATGACCATCGGGCCGGGCCGGGCAAGCCATTCCTCGACCGCCGCGCGGACCTCACCGACGCTGCGCGCGAGCCGCCCGCGCCCGCCCATCGCGGCGGCGACGGCGCCCATGTCCGGAGAGGGAACGATCGAAAGGCCCGCGTCCATCTGAGCGGCGGTCATCATGTGGTATTCGATACCCAGGGCCTGGTCGTTCAGGACGACGGCGAGCAACGGAATATCGTAGCGCACGGCCGTATCGAAATCGTTGATGACCATCATCATGCCGGCGTCGCCTTCCAGCAGGAGCATCGGTTTGCAGCCGTTGGCAAGCACGGCGCCCATCGCCACCGGCAGCATCTGGCCAGGGGTGCCGAAGTAGGGCCCGGACAGCACGAAAGGCCGGGGGCGGTTGAGCAGCATATGGGTGAAGCCGCCCGCCGCGCCGCCGGCCGTCGCGAGCGCAATGTCGCCGGGCACGAGCTCGTTCAGCATGCGGCACACTTCGCGCGCGTCGACACAGCCGGGCTCGACGTCGAACACACGCGCGTCGTCGTAATTGCCGGCGAGACGCTCGCGCACTTGCGGCGTGCGGAACCCGGTCATGCGCACCGAGCGCCTCGCCAGTTCGTCCTCGAGCGCCTCGATCGCGGCGCTCGCATCGGCCTGGATATAGCAGTCGGCGACCCGGCCCGAGCCCATGACGACGTGCGGCGCACTGTCGATCTGGACCACGCGCGCATCGGCGAAGAGCAGGCCTTCGGCCGTCGTATAGCGGTTCATGGTGGCGCCGACTGCAATGACGCAGTCGGCCTCCTCGAACAGCTTGAAGGACGTGCGCGTGCCGTACAGACCCGCTATGCCGACCTGGTAGGCCGCGTCGGCCAGGAAGTTCCGGCCGCGCAGCGAGGTGCCGACGAGGGCGCCGATGCGCTCGGCCAGCGCGAGAACCGCCGCGCCCGCGCCCGAGGAAATCGCGCCGCGTCCGGCGATGATCACCGGCTTGCGGCTGGCGGCGACGATGTCCGCGGCGCGGCCGAGGTTCTCGCCGTCCGGCCGCAGGCGCTGGCGCGCCGGCAGGACCGCGGTCGAGGGCTGGTACGGACCGTCGTCTTCGATCTCCAGCATCTGCACATCGTGACGGATGCTCAGAACCATCGGCCGCGATTCCAGGCGCGCGCGATAGAACGTCTCGCGCACGAGCGCGTCGACCATCAGCGCCGAATCGATGCTCGTGAAGCCGCCCTCGCAGGCTTCGACGAACCGCCGCTGATCCATGTTGTGCACGTTTTCGGTGTCGGACCTGTCGCAGTCGCTGACCAGGGCGACCAGCGCGGAGCGCGCGCGGCTTGCGGTCATCAGCGCCGTCGCAAACTGCGTCAGTCCCGGGCCTTCGGTGGCCGTGCAGGCGCCGACGCGCCCGCTCGAACGGGCGTAGCCATCGGCCATGGCAAGTGCGAAGCCCTCGTGGCGCACGTTGAAGATCTTGATCCGCTCGCGGTCGAGCGCCTGGTACCAGTGCTTGGTGGACGAACCCATCATGCCGAAGATCTCGGTCACGCCTTCCGCGGCAAACGCCCGGGCAACCCTCTCGATCACGAGCATCTGAACCCTCCAGTTCTTGCGTACCGGGCGCTTGCGCGGCTCTGACGAGAACGCCGTCCATACCCGAATCGGAACGGTGCCTGCCGCCTGCGCGCCGGCGGCGCTCGTCAGGCAGCCATCGCATCCGGATTCTTCGCGCTGCACGCCGCTTCGCATTGCTGCGGCGAGGCCATTCGAAAAATATCGCCACGACAGGATCTTGTCGAAGACCGCGGCGCGCCGGCTGCCCCGGCCAGCGCCGCTGCATTATCGCGCCGGATGGCGCGGCGCAGGATGGACCGGGCAAGCTCCCGGGCAGACACGCGGGAGC
>JADLDQ010000424.1 GCA_020846575.1 Burkholderiales bacterium | reverse complement strand
CTCTAAAAGTTGAGATGTCGACTAAAGTCGATTCCAAAATTTGTAACATACTGTCTCACACTGTTTGTATAAAACCATTTGGCGATTTTTACAAAGTAGAATGTTCAGTTTAGGGCTACTAATAGATGCAATTGAAAACGCATATGTGATATACCGCTAAGGCACGAAGGAGCTATGCACTGATAAGCAATATATGGAAGAAACTGCATCAGCTGCGATCAAAATATTCGGATACTGAGCCAACTGCATGTGCTTAACAGAGCATCCATGCATTGTACAATATATTTGAATTAGAAAAATCTTGAAATGAGGTGTCAATAAAAATAAAGCAATGTACAGCAACAAACAAGACAAAGCAACAGAATTTTCACAAATGCAACAACTGATGCAAGCACAGGAATTTAACTGAAATGCTGAGCGACAACCTATAACATTTTTCTCGCAAGGAAATAAATTGGAATGGTTTGGTACCTCCTGTCCACAGGATCACTAAAGCAACATCAGAAAACAATTATATCATGCTGCTCAAACTTGTGACCTACATTATTCACCTACAGCAACACAGAAGGCATAATAGGACTAAAATTTGGCAAAACAATCTGTAAGCGAATAAGTGATAGCATAAAAACTACGCAAATGTTAACCTAGCGGTAAATTGGAGGTAAAAACTCATGAAACCAAGCGTACAGCATAAATAATTAAATTAAAATACTATAGTAAACCACTCCAATGGATAAACACGTAGTCATAACCAATCAGACATTATAGCAACTAACGACATTTAACAAGAATGTTGAATGAACACGTATATTTGCTTAGTGGAAGAACATCAAGAAATATGAAGAAAAAAAGAAATACTAAAGATTAAAAACTGTAATTCAACAGCTAAAAAACTCACTGGGTAATTAAAATCATCTTCTACACATTCAAATGCAGAGTTTACATTAGGACAGGCATATATGCAGTGTAAATTGGCAGTATAACTGTGAGTCCAATGAAACCTGAAAACGTCCTTT
>JADLDQ010000046.1 GCA_020846575.1 Burkholderiales bacterium | reverse complement strand
GCAGATTCTCCGGGACCGCATCGTCGCGGGGCCGCGCGCGGGCTTGCGCGGCCCCGACATCGCGCTGCTGCAATCGCCCACACTGTGCGAGAGGTTCGAGCCCCTGAGCCAGTATCTGCGCTACGAGTGCGCCGTGCCCCATCCCCTGCGCGAACTCGCGATCCTGACGGTGGCGCGCCGCTGGAAGGCCCAGTACGAATGGTTCGCCCACGCCCCCATCGCGGCCGAGGCCGGCATCCCCGCCGAGGCCATCGAGGCGATCCGCACCGGCTCGAAGCCCGCGTTCGCGCAGGCGGACCTGCGCGCCGCATACGAGTGCGTATGCGCACTCCTCGACATGGCGGCGCTCGGCGACGCCGAGTTCGAAGCGGCGCAGCGGCTGCTCGGCGTGCAAGGGCTGGTGGACCTCGTCGCCCTGGTGGGGCACTACAGCACCATCGCCCAGTTTCTAAACGCGTTCCGCATCGACCTGCCGCAGGGCGAGAAGGCGCCTTTCGGCGATTGACCCCTCGAGCCTGGTCTGTTCAGGGCGCTCCTTCAATCGCTCGCCAGAGGTCCGCTCAGACGCGAATCCAGGAGAGGGCGTTCGGGCGGGACGTGCGTGATGGTCCAACGGCCGAACGAGAGGCAAACGCCGCAGCCAGCGATGGGCACGTCAGCGTTGTCGCCAGTATCCAGGCATTCGGCGCTGATGTCCGACAGCGAGTACCGTTGCGACTTCACGCCCGAGCACTCAATGCACGGTATAGGGGCAGTGGCGCAAGTGGTGGTGCCGCACTTCGTCTTCGTCAGGCGGCCGCATGTCCGCATGCCCGCCGAGCGCGTCAAACGCTTGCAGCGCTTCACGGCGAAAGGCACCCGCTGCAAGCGGTACTGCGCTCGAAGTACCAGAGAAACGCCTCGCGAACCTCTGCCTCGGCCGGAGGCAGAGCGTCAATCGCCAAGCGCGTCACAGCGCGCTCAGTCGTGCTCGCGCTTGAGCCCAAGGCAGCGCTTTCAGAGTTCCGTCTCGTCTTGTCATCGCCTGGCTGCCATCGCCCACGCTGCCGGCACCGATCCGAGTCCGTTCGGCTGCCTACCCCATCGTGATATCCACCATGATGTCGTGCGCGATCGCCTCGAGATCCCCGCGCAGATCGTCCTCCGACACCCCCGCCGGCAAGAGCAGCTTCGCCCTGGCCTTGAACAGCGGCTGTCCCGCCATCGGCGCGTCGGTGCACTCGGTGGTGAGTTCCTCGACGTTGATCCGCCGCCGGGCGAGCGCGATGGAGAACTCGCGAACGATGCCCGGCCGGTCCGCGCCCACCAGATCCAACTGCACCGTCCGGAAGAGCTCTTGCGCCACGGTGCCGCGCTCGCAGACCACGCGCAGGCCCAGGGTCTCGAGCGCGCGCAGCGCCCCCTCCAGCGCCTCGACGCGCCCGGCCGGGACGCGCACGCACAGGATGCCGGCGAACCGGCCCGCGAGGTGGGCCATGCGGCTCTCCAGCCAGTTGCCGCCGTGCGCGGCAACGGCGCCGGACAAGGCCTCCACGAGGCCCGGCCGGTCCGCGCCGATGGCGGTGAGCACCAGTAAGCTGTCCATGCGAATCCCCCTCGGGTGAATGCGGCCCAGCATACCGTAATCGGCTGGCCGCCTGGGGGGCGCCGCCGAGGGGCCCCTGCCGCAGGCGGCGCCGGGACGCTAGCGGCGGCTATAGCGGCGCTGCGGCGCCCCGGCGGCGCCCCGGCATCGCACCCATCGCATCGCGCGATAAGATCGCGGCGTCGCTCTCGGATACCCTTGGAGTCCGCCATGAACCACCCTGCCCGCTGTGCTCTCGCGCTCTGCTTCGCGCTCTGCGTCACGTGCTTCGCCGCCGCCGCGCGCTCGCAGACCTTCCCCTCCAAGCCCATCCGCCTCATCGTCGCCACCGCGCCCGGGCCGGGCGTGGACTTCGTCGCCCGCACCATCGCCCCGCGCATGCAGGAGGAGCTCGGCCAACCGCTGGTGATCGAGAATCAGGCCGGGGCCAACGGCATCATCGGCACCGGCGCGATGGCGCGCTCGGCGCCGGACGGATACACGATGGTGATGGCCACGCCGAGCATGGTGGTCACGGCCAGGTTCCTGGTGAAGAACCTGCCCTACGATCCGGTGCGCGACCTCGCACCGGTTTCCTGCGCGGTGGAGCCGTTCACTTCGCTCATCGTGAACCCGTCGGTGCCGGCGAGCACGGTTCGGGAGCTGATCGACTGGGTGAAGAAGAACCCGGGCAAGGTGTCCTACGGCAGCGCGGGGGTCGGCTCGGTGTTCCACATGGTGGGGGAACTGTTCAACCAGGCCGCCGGCACCGACATCGTCCACGTGCCCTACAAGTCCGTGCCCCCTGCGGTACAGGCGGTGATGTCGGGCGAAGTGCCGATGACCTATGCCGCGGTATCGAACGCGGTGCCGCAGACCCGCGCCGGCAAGGTGCGCATCGTCGCGATCCTGGAGAAAACGCGCTACCCCGGGCTGCCCAACGTACCGACGGTCGGCGAAACCCTGTCCGGTTTCGAGAAGCCGCCGTCCTGGTTCGGCTACCTCGCGCCGGGTGCGACGCCGCCGGCGGTGATCGGGCGACTCAACGCCGCGGTCGTCAAGTCGCTCGCCTCGCCCGAGGTACGCAAGCGCCTGGAGGACCAGGCGCTCAACATCATCGCCAGCAGCCCCGAGCAGTTCGCCGCCATGATCAAGGCGGGCTTCGACGTCTACGCCAGGGCCATCCAGCTCGCCGGGCTGAAGCCCGAGTAGGCGGGGCGCGCATGCAAGCGAGCCGGTGCGAGCGGATCAGCCCGGCCGCCAGGCTCCCCAGGCGTGCGGCTACTTCCTGAGGGCCCGCCAGCGGTACTCGCGGCCGCCGGCCGCCGCGACCTGGCCGGCGATGGTGCCGGCGTTCACCACGCCGTTGAAGCGCACCGAGAGCTCGCCCTGTTCCACGCGGAACGTGAGGTTCGGGCCGACCAGCGACGCCCGCTCCATGGGATAGGTCCTGCCATTCACCGTCACGGTGCCGGCGATCTCCTGGTTGTGCTGCCGGAATTGCAGCTGCGCTTCGCGCCAGCCGTTCAGGTCGGGGACGGTGGAGTTCCAGGCGCCGTTCACGTTCGCGGGCACTACCCAGAACATCACCAGGCTCGCCTTCTCGGCGCCGACCGGCTTGTCGGGAACGGGAATCTTGACCTGCATGTCCGGCTTCCAGTCGCCGATGCCGTAGTCGTGCGAGACGATGCGCGTGCCGGGCTTGAGCGCGAGGAACCGCGGCTGCAACGCCAGGTTGTACTCCGGCAGCAGGTACATGGTGATGACGCTCGCCTGGCTGATGTCGGTGCTGAACAGGTTCTGCTCGATGAAGCTCACCCGATCGGCAACGCCCGCCTTGCGCGCGTTGTCGTTCGCGAGGCGCACCAGTCGCGGATCGTAGTCCACGCCGAAGCCGCGCGTGCCAAACCGCCTCGCCGCGGTGATGACGATGCGCCCGTCGCCCGAGCCCAGATCGATCAGGAAGTCGCCGCTGTGCACGCCGGCCATCTTCAGCATGGTGTCCACCACCACCGTCGGCGTGATGACGTAGGGCGTCTCCTCGGTGATCTTCGGCTGCTCCTCCCGTTGCTGGGCAAGGATGGAGGTGGCGCCGAATGCGCTGCACGCAAGCGCGACGGCAATTGCGAAGCTGCGTAGGCGAGACGACATCGAGCGGCCTCGAATCGGGAGAGCCCGCGCGAGCGGCGGGGTCAGGCGCGGATTGTAGCTTTTCCCCAGAGGGCGACCCGCTGCAGATATTCCGGTACGCACACGCGCCAGCGCAGCACTTCCTCGATTCGCCGCCGCAGCCCGTCCGCCGCACCGGGTTCGCCGTGAACGATGAAGGTCTCGCGCGGGGCGCGCTCGAAATGCGACAACCACGCGAGGATCTCGGCCTGATCCGCGTGGGCGGAGAAGTTGTCGATCACCTGTACCTCGGCGCGGATCGGCACGTACTGGCCGTGGATCTTCACCGAATCGGCGCCGGATAGCATGGTGGCGCCGCGCGTGCCGCCTGCCTGGAAGCCGGAGAACAGGATCGTATTGCGCGCATCGGGCGCAAACGCCTTCAGGTGGTGCACCACCCGGCCGCCGGTCGCCATGCCGCTCGCGGCGATGATGACCATCGGCCCCGCGCGGGTGTTCAGGCGCCTGGAGTCCTCCACCGTGTTGACCAGCACCGCCGCGCGGCCCAGGGCGGCGGCCTCACCGGCATCGAGCCGGTGCTCCTCGTGTCGCCGGCGGTAGATCGCGGTCACGTCGGCGGCCATGGGGCTGTTCAGGTACACGGGCAGCCCGGCGGGAATGCGCCCCTGCGCCTTCAGGGTGTGGATCGCGTACAGCAGCGACTGGGCGCGGCCGACGGCGAACGACGGGATCACCACCACGCCGCCGCGCGACGCCGTGCGCACGATCACCTCGGCGAGCCGCTCGCGCGGGTCGCCCGCGGGATGCACCCGGTCGCCGTAGGTGGATTCCAGCACCAGGTAGTCGGCGCCGCGCACCGGCGAAGGCGGGTACATGATGGCCTCGCCCGCGCGACCGAGGTCGCCGGTGAAGAGCAGGCGGCGCCCGCCCAGCCGCAGCGACACCATCGATGCGCCCAGGATGTGGCCTGCGGGCACGAGGTGAGCGCGCAGGCCGCCGATATCGAATTCGCTTTCGAAGCCGGTCGGCCGCAGCAGCGCGAGCGAGGCGATCGCGTCCTTCTCGGTATAAAGGGGCAGCGCCGGCCTGTGCCGGGAGAAGCCCTTGCGGTTCGCGTAGTCGGCCTCCTCCTCCTGGAGTCTCCCCGCATCCGGCAGGAGGATGGCGCACAGCTCGCGCGTGGCCTCGCTGCAGTACACCGGCCCGGCGAAGCCGTTGCGCGCCAGGAGCGGCAGGTAGCCGCTGTGGTCGATGTGCGCGTGGGTGAGGATCACCGCCGAGAGCGAATCCGGCGGTACCGGCAGCGGCGCCCGGTTGCGCAGCCGCAGCGCCTTGTAACCCTGGAACAGGCCGCAGTCCACGAGCACCCGCGCGCCGCCGCCCGCGACCAGCGTCTTGGAGCCGGTGACGGTGCCGGTTGCGCCCAGGAAGTGGAGGCTGCAGACACCGGCCTGCGCTGCGCGCGCGCGGCCGCGGGCGGCGCCCGGCTCGGCCGCCTTCACCGAAGGAGGGCGACGCGCAACAGTGAATCCGCGATCGCGCCGACTTCTCCCGCCCGCGCGAGCCCCAGCAGGCCGAAGGCGATGATGGTCACGCCCGCGGCGCGGCGCACCAGCAGCGCGCGCCGCAGGCGCTCCAGAGCCCGCAGCACCGCGCCGAAGGCGAGCAGCCCCGGCAGCGTTCCGGCGCCGAAGGCGAGCATCGCGAGCGCGCCGCTCGCCGCCTCGCCCGAAACCAGCGCCACCGCGAGCATGCTGTAGACCAGGCCGCAGGGCAGAAACCCCCAGGCGAGCCCCACGGTGTAGGCGCGCGGCGCCGTGCGCACCGGCAGCAGCCTCGAGGCGAGCGGCGCGACGCGGCGCCACAGCGTGCGGCCGGCGCGCTCGAAGACATCCAGGTACTTCGGGACGCCGAAAAGGTACAGCCCCAGCGCGAGGAGCATCAGCTGCGCCAGCACGAACAGCGCCGCCTGCGCCAGCGCGAGCGGCGCTACCCGCAGTATCGCCGCGCCGATGCCCCCGGCGAGAGCGCCCCCGGCGGCATACGTGGTGATGCGCCCCGCGTGGTAGGCGAGCGCGAGATCGCGGCGCGGCTTCGCGCCGGGCAGGCGCACGGTGAGCGCGGTCACGATGCCGCCGCACATGCCCACGCAGTGCACACCGCCCAGCAGGCCCGCCGCGAACAGCGACGCCGCGGCCCCGGCCTGGATGTCCGGGATCATATGATCCGCGAATAGGTCGCGCGCGAGCGCTCGTTGCGCAGGTACCTGTCGAACACCATGCAGACCGCGCGCACCAGCAGCCGTCCCTTGGGCGTCACGCTGATCCAGTCGCCCTCCATCTCGACCAGGCCCTCCTCCCCGAGCAGCGCGAGCTCCCGCAGCTCGAGGGCGAAGTAGCGCTCGAAGTCGATCAGGTGCGCGATCGAAATCGATTCCTTGGAAACCTCGAAGTGGCAGGCGAGCGACTGGATCACCGCGCGCCGCACCAGGTCGTCCGCGGACAACTCCACGCCGCGCAGCACCGGCAGCTCGCCGTCGTCCAGGCGCGCGTAGTACGCCTCCAGTTCCTTCTCGTTCTGGCAGTACACGGGTCCGATCTTGCCGATCGCCGATACGCCCAGGCCGACGATGTCGGAGTCGCCCAGGCTCGAGTAGCCCTGGAAGTTGCGCGTCAGCCGCCCTTGGCGCTGCGCGACCGCCAGGTCGTCGTCCGGCTTGGCGAAGTGGTCCATGCCGATGTAGATGTAGCCGGCGGCCTCGAAGCGCGCGATCGCCATGGTGAGCAGCGTCAGCTTCACCTCGGGCACGGGCAGGTCCGCCTCGGCGATGCGCCGCTGCGGCTTGAACACGTGCGGCAGGTGGGCGTAGGAGTAGAGCGCGATGCGATCCGGGTCCGCGCCCACCACCAGGTCGAGGGTCCGGGAGAAGCCCTCGACGCTCTGGCGCGGCAGCCCGTAGATGAGATCCACGTTTATCGAGCGAAAACCGTTGCGCCGCGCGGCGTGCGCCACGCGTTCGGTCTCCTCCACGCTCTGGATGCGGTTCACCGCCTGCTGCACCGCCGGGTCGAAGTCCTGCACCCCGATGCTGATACGGTTGAAACCGAGCGTCGCCAGCAACGCTACCCGCTCATCGGTGACGCGCCTGGGGTCGACCTCGATGGAGCACTCCCCGCCCGCCTCGATTCCCAGGTTGCGCCTTGCCGACCCGACCAGCCGCACCATCTCGGCATCCGAGAGGAAGGTCGGCGTGCCGCCGCCCCAGTGCATCTGCGCCACCGAGCGGTCCGCGCCCAGCTCTGCCGCGACGCGTTCCATCTCGCCGCCCAGGTAATCGACGTAGGCGGCGGAGCGGGCGTGGTCGCGGGTGACGATCTTGTTGCAGGCGCAGTAGTAGCACACCGTGTCGCAGAACGGCAGGTGCACATATAATGCAAGCGGGCGCACGATGCCGCCGACGTTGCGGTTGCGCAGCCAGTGCCGGTATGCGGCCGCGTCGAAGGCTTCGACGAACCGGTCGGCGGTGGGGTAGGAGGTGTAGCGCGGACCGCTGCCGCCGTACTTGCGGATCAGGTCGGTGTCCACGACCAGGTTCGCGAACGCGCCTGTGCCCGCGCCGTGTCCAGCCTTCGGGGGTTTCAGGATCGCGTCCATGCGCGCACTATGCTCGGGTGTGACAGGTTCAATGTGACATGGGTCAAGGCGCACGGGTTCCCAGGGCCGCGCGTGGCGCGGGCCGCGACCCCGATGCGCGCGTCGCAGTGCGATTCACCCTGCTCGCGGCCGGTTCTTCTCGCCTCGCCGCGCGCCAATGCCGATGATCCGGGGCGCTGACGAGGAAAGGCCGCCGGGCGCGGCGCGCGCCCCGCGTGATCTCTTGATCATCGCCGGACCCCTGCTCGGCCTGGGCGTGTTCACCGCGCTGCTCGCGACGGTGGCGGCGCTCAGCCAGTGGCGCACCGAAGGAGCGCTCGCGGTCGCGTTCGTCGCGGCGGTCGCGGTGGCCGCGGCCTCGGCGCTCGTCCTGCGGCGCCAGGTGAAGGCGCGGCGCGCCGCCGGCGAGGCCCTCGACTCGGTGCAGACGCGGCTGAGCGGCATCATCGAATCCGCGATGGATGCCATCATCAGCGTGGACGAGAACCAGCGCATCGTGCTCTTCAACGCGGCGGCGGAGAAGGTGTTCGGCCGGGATCGCGCCTGCGTACTCGGACAGCCGCTGGCGCTGCTGCTGCCCGAAGCTGCCCGCCGCGCCCACCAGGCGCACGTGCGCCGCTTCGGCGAGACCGGCATGACCTCCCGGCGTATGGGCGACCGCACCGTGCTCGCCGGCTTGCGCGCGAGCGGCGAGGAGTTTCCCATCGAAGCCTCGATCTCCCACCACGATGGCGAGGGGGGAAAGCTCTACACCGTGATCCTGCGCGACATCACCGAGCGGGTGCGCACCGACGAGGCGCTGCGCCGCTCGCGCGAGGAGCTGCGCGAACTGGCCGAGGCATCGAACTCCGTGCGCGAACAGGAGAAGAGCCACATCGCGCGCGAGCTGCACGACGAGCTCGCCCAGGCGCTCACCGCGCTCAAGATGGACCTGTCCTGGATGCGCGAGCGCCTGTCCGCCCGGGCGGAACTCGCCGACAAGCTCGGGAGCATGCAGTCCCTGCTGGACAGCACCGTCGCGGCCACCCGGCGCATCTCGGCGGACCTGCGGCCGCTGATGCTCGACGACCTGGGCCTGGTGCCCGCGGTGGAATGGTTGATCGAGAACTTCAGGCAGCGCACCGGCATCGAATGCGACCTGACGCTCGCCACCGAGCTGGACCTGCGCGACCCGTACGCCACCGCGGTATTCCGCATCCTCCAGGAGTCGCTCACCAACGTGGCGCGCCATTCCGGGGCGACGCTGGTGGAAGTGACCCTGGGACGCAGCGACGAGGAGGTCACGCTCGCGGTTTGCGACGACGGCCGGGGATTCTCGCCCGCCGACCCGCGCAAGCCCCATTCCTACGGCCTGATGGGCCTGCGCGAGCGAGCCTACCTGCTCCACGGGGACGTGTCCGTCGCGAGCGAACCTGGCCGCGGCACCGCCATCCGCGTGCGCATCCCCTTGAGCGAGGCGCTGCAGCCGACATGAGCGCGAAAGGCCGACCCGAGCGCGAATCCCTGGCGCGAAGCGACAGGGTGGTCCCATGAGCAGCCGGATCCGCATCGTCATCGCCGACGACCACACCATCATGCGCGAGGGGCTGAAGCAGCTGCTGGCCGCCGCGGGCGACCTGGAGGTCGTGGGCGAAGCGCGCGACGGCCACGAAGTCATCGAGCGGGTGCGGCAGTTGGAATTCGATCTGCTGCTGCTCGACATGTCCATGCCCGGCAAGAGCGGCATCGATCTGATCCGGCAGGTGCACGCCGAGAAGCCGCGGCTGCGCATCCTGGTGCTGTCGATGCACGAGGAGGAGCAGTACGCGGTGCGCGCCATCAAGGCGGGCGCGGCGGGCTACCTCACCAAGGAAAGCGCGGCCGCGCAGCTGGTCACCGCGATCCGCAAGGTGGCCTCGGGCGGCGCCTTCATCAGCCCTGCGGTGGCCGAGTTGATCGCGCTCGCGGCGATGCCCGACAGCGCCGGGCCGCCGCACAGCACGCTCTCGGACCGCGAGTTCCAGGTGCTGCGCATGCTCGCCTCGGGCCGCACGGTATCCGAGATCGCCAGCGAGCTGATTCTTTCCGTCAAGACCGTCAGCACCCACAAGTCGCGCCTGATGCAGAAGATGGGCATCGGCAACCAGGCCGACCTGATCCGCTACGCGCTCACCCACCGCCTGATCGAGGACCCCGAAAGCCGCGCTTGAGCGGCGCCGCCTCCCGGGCCGCGCTTGAGCGGCGCCGCCTCCCGGGCCGCGCTTGAGCGGCGCCGCCTCCCGGGCCGCGCTTGAGCGGCGCCGCTTGCCGGGCCGCAACGCGCCGGGCGTCGGACGATTCCTACCCCCTCGCGCGGCGCCGTCCTACCCCTGCAATCAGCATCGTCCCACGCGCATTTTCAGCCTCCGCCGATACGCGCGCCGACCCGCACGGCTCAGACTGCCGGCCATGAACACCATCGCCTGCCGCCAGGTCTGCGTCTACCTCGTCGAGGACTCCGCGCTGGTGCGCGAGCGCATGGTCGCGCTGATCGGCGAGTGCGAGGACCTGCGCGTGGTCGGCTCCGCCTCCACGGCGCGGACCGCCGTGGAGGGGATCCTTCGCGAACGCCCCGACACCGTGCTGCTCGACGTGCGCCTCGCCGGCGGGACAGGGCTGGACGTGGTGCGGCAGGTAAGGCCGCTCGCGCCGGGGATCGCCTTCGTCGTCTACACCAACGAGCCCAACGGCCCCTACCGGCGCCTGCTGCTGGCGGCAGGCGTTCACTGCGTGCTCGACAAGAACACCGAGTTTGCGAACCTGCGCGAGGCCCTGATCGCCTCGACCGTTTCGAAACCAGGGGCGCCCGTGTCGCACCCCGTTGCACTGAAGGAGCAGGAGATGCTGAACACCGCGACGCTGCGCAGCCTCAACCTCACCGGCCGCACCCGCATGGAGGCGAGCCCCGCCAACGGAGCCGGCCTCGCGCGGGTGCCCACGCGCTGCTCCACCTGTAACCTGCGCGAGCTGTGCCTGCCCTGCGGCCTCACCGGCCGCGACGCCGAGCGCGCCGAGGAACTGGTGTTCACCCGCAAGCGGGTGCGCCGCGGCGAAAGCCTGTACCGCGCGGGCGACTCGTTCGGTTCGCTCTACTCGGTGCGCAGCGGCTTCTTCAAGACCACGCTGGTGCTGGAAGACGGACGCGAGCAGGTGACCGGGTTCCTGATGGCGGGCGAGATCATGGGCATGGACGGCATCGGCACCGAATCCCACAGCTGCAATGCCATCGCCCTGGAGGACAGCGAGGTCTGCGTGATCCCCTACTCCCGCCTGCAGGCGCTCACGCGCGACGTACCCGAGCTCCAGCACCAGTTCCACAAGGTGATGAGCCGCGAAATCGTGCGCGAGCACGGCGTGATGCTGCTGCTGGGCAGCATGCGCGCGGAGGAGCGCCTGGCGGCGTTTCTGCTCAACCTCTCGCAGCGCTTCACGGCCCGCGGCTACTCGCAGACCGAGTTCAACCTGCGCATGACGCGCGAGGAAATCGGCAGCTACCTGGGCCTGAAGCTGGAGACGGTGAGCCGCGCGTTCTCCAAGTTCCAGGAGGAGGATCTGATCAGCGTGCAGCAGAAGCATATCCGCATTCTGGACGTCGAAGGCGTGAAGCGCACCGTCGCCCAGAAGCTCAGCTGAGCGCGGCGACGCGCAGCGGCGCACACCGGCGATGCCCGCCAACCTGGGCAGCTTCGACAGGCTGATCCGCGTGCTGAGCGGCCTTGCGCTGCTGTGCATGGCGGTGCTGCTGCAGGGCGCGGAACGGTGGTGGGGCGCGGTGGGCCTCCTGCCGCTGGCCTCCGGGCTCGCCGGCTGGTGCCCGGTGTGCGCTGTCCTGGACATTTCCACCCGCGACGACAGCGATTTCACGCAACAGACATGAAACGGCGCGACGAGCTTCAGCGCCCGCGCGGCCACAGCGCGTGGCCGCCGCAGCCCGATGCCCGCGAGCCCTTCGCCCGCGAGGATGAGTTCGCCGCGCCGGCCGCCGGGATCATGACCACCGGCCCGCGGCGTGCTCGGCGAATCGGCCAGGCGCTGCACGCGCACTTCCAGGCAGCCCTGGACCTCGCCTGCAAGCCGGTCGAGCAATTCGCCAACTCGTCCTGTCGGCGCTGAGCGGCGCCCTTTCACCACGCGTACCCTCACACCACGCGTACCCTCAGGGCAGGCCCCACGGCGCCTACCGGATCGAGCAGCATGGCCCCGACAGCAGGTGCGCGCGCGTTCAATGCCGGAGAACTCGACGCCCTGCTGCAGGCGCTGCGAGCCGAGGGCTGGACTCTCGCCGGGCCGAGAATCCGCGACGGCGCCATCGTCTACGACGAAATCGGCGGCGCGGCCGAGCTGCCGGCCGGCTGGACCGACGAGCAGGCCCCCGGCAGGTACCGGCTGCGCGAGCGCGATGACCGCGCCCTGTTCGGCTACGCGGTGGGACCGCACGCCTGGAAGAAATACCTCTTTCCGCCGTCCGAGCGGCTGTGGACCGCGGTACGCAGCGGCAGGGACGTCGGGGTGAGCGAGGAGCAGGCCGAGCCGCCTCCGCTGGCCTTCATCGGCGTTCGCGCCTGCGAGCTGGCCGCGATCGCGGTGCAGGACCGGGTGTTCCTCGGCGGCGAGCGCGCCGATGCGAGCTATCGCCGGCGCCGGGAGAACGTCTTGATCGTCGCCGTCCAGTGCGGCGAGGCGGGCGGCAACTGCTTCTGCGTCTCGATGGGCACCGGCCCCGCGGCGGCGTCCGGGTACGACATCGCGCTCACCGAACTGGTATCGGGCGGCCACCGCTTCCACGCGCGGGCGGGGAGCGAGCGGGGGGCTCGGCTGCTCTCGCGCATCGAAACCCGGGCAGCCACCGGTGACGACGAGGAAGCGGTGCGCGCGCTGCTCGCGCGCGCCGGGGGGCGCATGGGACGCACGCTCGACACCCGCGGTCTGCCGCAACTGCTGCAGGCGAACCTCGAACACCGTCGCTGGGACGAGGTCGCGGGGCGCTGCCTCGCCTGCTCCAACTGCACGCTCGCATGCCCCACCTGCTTTTGCTCCGCGCAGGAAGACGTGCCGGATCTCGCGCATGCCCGCTCGGAGCGCTGGCGCAGGTGGGACTCGTGCTTCACCGGGGACTTTTCCTACCTGCACGGCGGCAGCGTCCGCGCCAGCATCCGCTCGCGCTATCGCCAGTGGCTCACCCACAAGCTGTCCGCCTGGCACGAGCAGTTCGGCAGCTGCGGCTGCGTGGGCTGCGGGCGCTGCATCACCTGGTGCCCGGTAGGGATCGATCTGACCGAGGACGTGGCGGCGATACGCTCGGGCGCAGGGGCGGCGCAGCAAGAGCGCAGGGAACAGGACACATGACGGTCCTTGGTCGCCGGCATCGCAGTCGCGCAAACGTGCATGGCTTGCCGATCCTTGCCGCGATTGCGCGCGTGCAATCGCGGCAAGGATACGGCCCCGATGCGGGACGGCGCAACCCTGCATTCAGCCCTGTGCCGGATTTTTCGGCCAGCGAATTCCCGGCCTGAAGCGACGCGGGAGAACATCCCAATGAAGACCATCGAAGACCTGGTGACCGAGCACGCGGCGTTCCGTGACCTGGATGCCGCGCAGCGCGCCCTGGTGGCCGGCTGCGGGCGCAACCGCTCGTTCCGCGACGGCGAGGTGCTGATGCGCGAGGGCGAGGACGCGAACGAGTTCTTCGCCATCCGCAAGGGCCGGGTGCGGCTCTCGGTGCACCTGCCCGAGCGCGGCGAGACGGTGATCGAGACCCTGCAGGAGGGCGAGATCGTGGGGCTGTCGTGGCTCTTTCCGCCCTACAAGGTACGCTTCGACGCGCGCGCCATCGGCACGGTGCACACCATCAGCTTCGACGGCAAGTGCCTGCGCGGCAAGTGCGACGCCGACCCGCGACTGGGGTATACGCTGAT
This sequence comes from Burkholderiales bacterium, assembly GCA_020846575.1. Taxonomy (GTDB): domain Bacteria; phylum Pseudomonadota; class Gammaproteobacteria; order Burkholderiales; family SG8-39; genus JADLDQ01. Next base: position 6,414 of record JADLDQ010000046.1, on the reverse strand, counting down.
GAAGAGCTTCGCCGGCATCATGACCTCGCGCCTGCAATCGACGCGGCTGCGCATGCTCGATGTGTTCGGCGCGCCGGGCGGCGCCGCCGCAGACTAGGGGCGCGCGCTATGGCCGCCGCGCTTCACGCCGCCGCGGAGCACACGCTGCCGCAGTTCATGCGGGTGCGCGCGCGCCGCCAGGAGCTGGCCGATACCTGGACGCTGGAGATCGACCCGGGCGGGCCGTTCGAATTCCTGCCCGGGCAGTTCAACATGCTGTACGCCTTCGGCATCGGCGAGGTGCCGATCTCGATCAGCGGCGATCCGGCGCGACCCGAACGCCTGGTGCACACGGTGCGCGCGGTGGGCCGGACCACGCAGGCGCTGGCAGCCCTGGGGCGCGGCGCGCGCCTTGGGGTGCGCGGTCCGTACGGCGCCGGCTGGCCGCTGGATGCGGCGCCGGGCGCGGACGTGGTGGTGCTTGCCGGGGGCATCGGGCTCGCGCCGCTGCGCCCGGCCCTGTACCGGCTGCTCGCCGAGCGCGCGCGCTTCGGGCGGGTGAGCCTGCTCTACGGCAGCCGCTCGCCGCAGCAGCTGCTCTACGCGAGCGAGCTGCGCCGCTGGCGCAGCCGTTTCGACATCGAGGTCGAGGTCACCGTCGATACCGCGGGCCCCGAGTGGCGCGGCAACTTGGGCGTGGTGACCAAGCTGCTGCGCCGTAGCAGCTTCGATCCGGCGAATTCGATGGTGCTGGTGTGCGGCCCGGAGGTGATGATGCGCCACGTCGCCACCGACCTGGCGGGGATCGGGGTGCCGCCCGCGCGGGTCTTCATCTCGATGGAGCGCAACATGAAATGCGCGGTCGGGTTCTGCGGACACTGCCAGTACGGGTCCGCGTTCGTGTGCCGGGACGGTCCGGTTGTCCCGCTCGAGCGGCTCGAGCGCCTGCTCGGAGTGCGCGAGCTGTGAAGCCCGCGCGCGCGCGCCCGAGCCTGGCGGTGTTCAAGTTCGCCTCCTGCGACGGCTGCCAGCTCTCGCTGCTGGACTGCGAGGACGAGCTGCTGGCGCTGGCCGGGGCGGTGGAGATCGCGAACTTCCTGGAGGCCTCCAGCAGGGTGCTCGCCGGCCCCTACGACCTCGCCCTGGTGGAAGGCTCGATCACCACCGAGCACGATGCGCGGCGCATCCGCGAGGTGCGCGCGCAGTCCAGGACGCTCGTCACCATCGGCGCCTGCGCCACCGCCGGCGGCATCCAGGCGCTGCGCAACTTCGCCGACGTGAAGGAATTCACCTCGATCGTCTACGCCCGGCCGGAATACATTTCCACGCTCGCCACCTCGACCCCGATCTCGGCGCACGTGCCGGTGGATTTCGAGCTGCGCGGCTGCCCGGTGGACAAGGGCCAGCTGCTGGACGTGATCACCGCGTTCCTGCGCGGGCGCGCGCCCGGCGTGCGCGCGCATAGCGTCTGCCTGGAGTGCAAGCGACGCGGTGCGGTGTGCGTCATGGTGGCGCGCGGCACGCCCTGCCTCGGCCCGGTGACCCACGCCGGCTGCGGCGCGATCTGTCCCGCCTACGACCGCGGCTGCTACGGCTGCTTCGGGCCGAAGGAGTCGCCCAACACCACCTCGCTCGCCTCCGGCTGGAAGGCGCTGGGCGCTTCCGAGGCGGCGATCGCGCGCGCCTTCCGAACCTACAACGCCGGGGCCGAGGCGTTCCGCAAGGAGGGCGACGTCCATGAGCGCCGATAGCTCTCGCCGCATCCGGGTCGAGGCGCTGGCGCGCGTCGAGGGCGAGGGCGCGATGCACGTCGAAGTGCGCGGCGGCCGGGTCGATTCGGTGCGCCTGGAGATCTACGAGCCGCCGCGCTTCTTCGAGGCGTTCCTGCGCGGGCGTGACTACTCGGAGGCGTCGGACATCACCGCGCGCATCTGCGGCATCTGCCCGGTCGCCTACCAGATGAGCGCGGTGCACGCGATGGAGGCCGCGCTGGGGATCGAGGTCGATGCGCCGCTTCGCGCCCTTCGCCGGCTCCTGTACTGCGGCGAGTGGATCGAGAGCCACGCCCTGCACGTGTACATGCTGCACGCCCCCGACTTCCTCGGCTACCCGGACGCGATCGCCCTGGCGAAGGACCACCGCACGATCGTCGAGCGCGGGCTCGCGCTGAAGAAGGCGGGCAACGATATCGTGCGCGTCGTGGGGGGGCGCGAGATCCACCCGATCAACGTGCGGGTCGGGGGCTTCCACCGCGCGCCGTCCCGGGGCGAGCTGCGCGCGCTGCTCGCGCCGCTGGAGCGCGCGCGCGAGGCGGCCCTGGCCACGGTGAGCTGGGTGGCCGGGTTCGAGTTCCCGGATCTGGAACCCGACTACGAGTTCGTGGCGCTGCGACATCCCTCCGAGTACCCGTTCTGCGAGGGACGGCTCGCGTCCTCGGCGGGGCTGGACATCGCGGCCGGCGAATACGCGGCGCACTTCGTCGAGGAGCACGTCGCGCACTCGAACGCGCTGCACTCGGTGATCCGCGGCCGCGGCGCGTACCTGGTGGGGCCGCTCGCGCGCTACAGCCTGAACTTCGAGCGGTTGCCAGGGATCGCGCAGCAGGCGGCACGCGAGGCCGGGCTCGGGCAGACCTGCCGCAACCCCTTCAAGAGCATCGTGGTGCGCGCGGTGGAGACCCTTTTCGCCTGCGACGAGGCGCTGCGCCTCATCCATGGCTACGAGGAGCCGAAACGGGCATTCGTGCCCGCCACGCCTCGCGCCGGCGCGGGCTGCGCGATCACCGAGGCGCCGCGCGGATCGCTCTACCACCGCTATCGCCTGGAAGCCGACGGGCGCATCGCCGAGGCGAACATCGTGCCGCCGACCTCGCAGAACCAGAAGAGCATCGAGTCCGACCTGCGCGCGCTGGTGGATCGGTCTCTGCATCTGGACGACGCGGCGCTCACCCACCGCTGCGAGCAGGCGATCCGCAACTACGACCCGTGCATCTCCTGCGCCACTCACTTCCTGCGCCTGGAAGTGAACCGCCGGTGAGCAAGGACGTGAAGCCGCTGGTGATCGGCGCGGGGAACGAATTGCGGCGCGACGACGCGGCGGGCATCGAGGCGGCGCGGCGGGTGGCGGCGCTTGCCGGCGGGGCGATCGACGTGATCGAGGCGGCGGGCGACCTGTCCGACCTTTGCGCCCTCTGGGCGGGGCGCGAACGGGTGATCATCGTCGACGCGCTGCGCACCGGTGCGCCGTGCGGCGCCGTGCAGCGCATCGACGGCGCGGCCGGGCCAATGCCGGCGTGCGCGGGCGCCTCGACGCACGGCTTCGGTATCGGCGAGGCGGTGGAACTCGCGCGCGCCCTCGGGCGGCTGCCGGCAAGCCTCGTGATCTACGGCATCGCGGGCCGCGACTTCGGCCACGGCGCCGGGCTCACGCCCGAAGTCGCGCGGGCGGTCGAGGAGGCGGCACTCGAGATCGTGCGCGCGTGCGGCCATGCATGATCAGTCGGTGATGAACGCCCTCATGGCGCGCATCCGCGCGCTCGCGGAGGCGAACCGCGCCAGGCGCGTGACCGCCGTGCGCGTGCGCCTGGGCGCCTTGTCCCACATGTCGCCCGCGCATTTCCGCGAGCATTTCGAGCAGGCCGCACGCGGCTCGATCGCCGAAGGAGCGATGGTCGAGGCTGAGGAAACGCAAGAACTCCACGACGTGTTCCTGGTCGACGTGGAACTCGAGATGTAGACAGGAGAAGAATGGGGACTGTTTGACCGGAAGCGCAAGCCCGACGAACATACGCAGCTGCGTGTGTCTTCAGGACTCGGTGCAGTTCGCGTGCGGCGCGGATTCGAGTGGCGGGCAAGCCGTGACACGTAGGCCCGTTTAACCAAGTTGCGGTTCGAAAGCTTCTGACGACTGATGTGCCTATCGGTCCCTGGCCAGGTGGTTGAAATCCTCGAGGACGCGCCGCTCGCCCGCCGCGCCCGCGTGGACTTCGGCGGCACGCTGCGCGAGACCAACCTCGCGCTCGCGCCCGAGGCCGGCGTCGGCGACTGGGTGCTGGTGCACGCGGGCATCGCCATCGGCTGCATCGACGCGGAGCAAGCCGAGCGCGCGCTCGCGCAGTTCCGCGAGATTCGGGCTCTCGAGGACGGCCCGCCGGAGCCCGCGCCGTGAAGCACCTCGACGAGTATCGCGATCCCGGCCTTGCGCGCGCCTGCGCGCGCCGCATCGCACGGATCGCCACGCGCCCCTGGGCGATCATGGAAATCTGCGGCGGCCAGACCCACGCCATCATGCGCTTCGGCATCGACGCGCTCCTCCCGGCCGGGATCGAGCTGCTCCACGGGCCCGGCTGCCCGGTGTGCGTGACGCCGGTGGAGATGATCGACAGCGCGATCGCGATCGCCTTCCAGCCGGACGTCATCCTCGCCTCCTTCGGCGACATGCTGCGCGTGCCCGGATCGGGCGAGGACCTGCTCTCGGCGCGCGCCCGCGGCGCCCAGGTGCGGGTGGTGCTCTCGCCGCTGGACGCGCTCCCACTCGCACGCGCGAACCCCGAGCGGCAGGTGGTGTTCTTCGCCGTGGGCTTCGAGACCACCGCGCCGGCCACCGCGCTCGCCGTCGCGCAGGCGGCGCGCGAAGGTCTCGCCAACTTCTCGATGCTCTGCGCCCACGTGCGCGTTCCGCCCGCCATCGAGGCGATCCTCGAGGCGCCCGGCAACCGCGTGCAGGGCTTCCTCGCCGCCGGCCATGTCTGCACGGTCATGGGCTATACCGAGTACGAGCCGCTCGCCGCGCGGCACCGCGTGCCTATCGTGGTGACCGGCTTCGAGCCGCTCGACATCCTCCACGGGACGCTCGCCTGCGTCGAGCAGCTCGAAGCCGGCCGCGCGCAGGTGGAGAACTGCTACGCGCGCGCGGTGCGCCGCGAGGGCAACCCCGCGGCACGGGAGCTGATCGGCGAGGTATTCGACATCGTGCCCAGGCGCTGGCGCGGTATGGGCGAGATCGCCGCGAGCGGCTTCGCGCTGCGCGATCGCTACGCGCGCTTCGACGCGCGGCGGCGCTTCACCGCCGCCGCGCCTGTACCCGCGCAGCCCTCCGAGTGCCTGTCGGGCCTGGTGCTGAGGGGCGCGAAAAAACCGCACGAGTGCCCTGCCTTCGGCACCCGCTGCACGCCCGAGCGGCCGCTCGGGGCGACCATGGTGTCCTCCGAGGGCGCCTGCGCCGCCTATTACCGCTACCGCCGGCCGGTGGCGATCGCGCCATGAGCGGGTTCGAATTCTCCTGCCCGCTGCCGATCCGCGACTACCCGCGCGTGCTGCTCGCGCACGGCGGCGGCGGCCGCTTGATGCACGAGCTGATTTCCCGCCTGTTCCGCGCCGCCTTCGACAACCCGGTGCTGGCGGCGGCCCACGACGGGGCGGCGTTCGACGCGCCCGCCGCGCGGCTCGCGTTCACCACCGATTCCTACGTGGTGCGGCCGCTGTTCTTCCCGGGCGGGGACATCGGCTCGCGCGCGGTGTATGGCACGGTGAACGACCTGGCGATGTGCGGCGCGCGCGCGCTGCACCTGTCGGCCGGGTTCATCCTCGAGGAGGGCCTGGAGATGCAGGCGCTTTGGCGCCTGGCGCAGTCGATGGCCGCCGCGGCGCGGCGCGCGGGTGTTCGCATCGTCACCGGCGACACCAAGGTGGTGGAGCGCGGCAAGGCGGACGGCCTGTACGTCAATACCGCGGGCATCGGCGCGATCGAACACCGTCTGGAGATCCTGCCCGCCTCGGTGCGCCCCGGCGACGCACTGCTCGTCTCCGGCGACCTCGGCCGGCACGGCATCGCGGTGCTTGCCGCACGCGCGGAACTCGCGCTGGAGTCCGCGGTGGAAAGCGACTGCGCGCCGCTCGGCGAGGCGGTGCAGGCGCTGCTCGCGCAAGGCATCGAGATTCACTGCCTGCGGGATCTGACGCGCGGCGGTCTCGCCGCGGCGGTGGTGGAGGTGGCGGAGGCCTCGCGCACCGGGGCGCGACTCTCGGAGAGCGCGCTCGCCGTGTGCGAGCCGGTGCGCTCGGCCTGCGAGCTGCTGGGTTTCGATCCGCTGCACCTCGCCTGCGAGGGGCGTTTCGCGGCCTGGGTGGCGCCGCGCGACGCGGGACGCGCGCTCCAGGTGCTGAGCGCCCACGCGCCCGAGGGCGGCGCCGCGATCATCGGTGAAGTCACCGCGCCCAGCCGGCCCCGCGTTGTGATCCGAGGCCCGTTCGCGACCGAGCGCGTGCTCGACATGCCCAGCGGGGAGCAGTTGCCGAGAATCTGCTAGCCCTGCCCTCTACCCATAAATAAGCACTGGACAAATCGCGCCATTTGATGCACGCTTTCGAGTGTGCACACGAGGCGCCACCAGATCAAGCGGACTCTGAGCGCGCCTGAGCGCATTACATACGTTCG
>JADLDQ010000045.1 GCA_020846575.1 Burkholderiales bacterium | reverse complement strand
TGAGGAACCAGTCGCGCGGCTCCTCCGAGCCGGACCCCGAGATCAGCGCCACCGTGGTGTCGCTGTCGCAGTAGATCTCCGTGAAGTAGTTCGCGAACTTGAGGTCTTCGAGAGTCTGCGGCCTGCCCGCGAGCGCCGGGTTCCAGCCCGCCTTGCCGACCGCCTCGCGCGAGCGCACGAAGCCTTCCAGACGCGTGTCGTCGCGCAGGAAGTGGGTGTGCATGTCCATGATGAACTGGCCCGACAGCGCGCGTGCGCGCTCGTTCGCCATGTCGGGGGCGGCGGCCTCGGCCACGCTCGCGCCGAACACCGGGCCGTAGACGTCGTTCATCGCGACGAAAGCGGCCGCCATGCCCGCGGCCGTCTTGAAGAAGCGGCGCCGGCTCATGCCCTGATGGCGGGCGAGCCGGGTGCCGAGCGCCTTGATGCGCGCCTCGACCTGCTTCTGCTTCTCGGTCTGCGGTGCCGGGCTGAACTCGTCGCTCGCGACGAACTGGGTCGGGATCGGCGAAGCGAAGGCAGAGGTCTCGGCAGGCAGCAGGTGCTCCAGCTCCTTCGGGTCGTTCATGGGTGCGCGCTCCTCGGTCGGGTCGTCGTCGGGCCCTGCCGCCGGTTCGCCGCCGCGCTCGCGGCAACGATCGGCGCGGATGCAGGACGCCGGCGGAATCTAGCCTGCGCCATGGCGTACGGCAACCACGCAGGAAGCAGGGTCGCCGCTCGGCTGGTGCGCCATCCGGAATGCCCCTAAGATCACGGCTTCCCGCACCGGCGGCCCGCCGCCGCCCCTCGCCCCGGAACCCGCAGTTGACCCCGCCCGACTGGCTCTGGATCCCCATCACCCTGTTCGCGGCGGCCTCGCAGACGCTGCGCAACGCAGCGCAGAGGCACCTCACCGGCCCGCTGGGCACGCTCGGCGCGACGCTCGTGCGCTTCCTCTCCGGGTTGCCGTTCGCGCTGCTGTGGCTCGCCGTGGTACGCCTCGGCACCGGCGCGGACTTCGCCGTCCCGAACGCCGGCTTCTGGTTCTGGGTGATCTCCAGCGGGGTCGTGCAGATCGCCGCCACGGCCCTGATGCTGAAGGTGATGGCCGAGCGCAACTTCGCGCTCGGCATCGCCTACGCCAAGACCGAGATCCTGCAGGTGGCGCTGTTCGGGCTCGTCTTCCTGGGCGACGCGGTCACCGCCGCCATCGGCGTGGCGGCCGTCTGCGGGACGCTCGGCGTGATGCTGCTCTCTCCCGCCGACCGCGAGCACCCGCTGCGCGCCATCGTCGTGGGGCTCGGCTCGCGCACGGCGCTCGTCGGCATCCTCTCGGGCGCCTGCTTCGCCTATGCGGCCGTGGGCTACCGCGGCGCGGCGCTTGCGCTGGAGCACCCGAGCTTCCTCATGGCCGGCGCATTCACCCTGGTCGCCGCCCAGGCGGTGCAGACGCTCGTGCTCGGCGGCTGGCTGCTCGCGCGCAACCCGGCCGTGGTCGGGAAGGTGCTCGGCGCGTGGCGCACGTCGCTGCTCGCCGGACTGGCCGGCGCCGCCGCCTCGGCCGGCTGGTTCACCGCCACCGCCATCGAGACCGCCGTCAACGTGCGCACGCTCGGCCTGGTCGAGATGCTGTTCACCTACGCCGTGTCGCACCGCTTCTTCCGCGAGCGCCTCACCCGGCTGGAGCGCTCCGGCATCGCGCTGATCACCGCGGGGCTGCTGGTGGTGACCCTCGCACGATGAGGCGGGGTGCGACTGCGCCGGCGCCACCCCGCACGGCCGCCCGAAAGGCTCGTACCGGCGTGCGCAGCACGACGGTGCTTGCATGAGCCCACCCGGCCGCCGCACCGCCGCCGACCGCCATTCCGACGCCGCCGCCGGGGTGCTCTGCCTGACCCTGCCCGGCGACGTGCTGCTGTACATCCTGCTCCCGCTGCACGCGGCGGCCTTCGGCGTGAGCCTTCCCGAAGTGGGCGTGCTGCTGGCAGCGAACCGGCTGGTGCGGATCGTGGGCTACGGCTGGGTGGCGCGCTATTTCCAGCGCCACGGACCGCGCCGGAGCTGCTTCGTGGCGACGATCGGGGCGGCGCTGTCGACGCTGGGGTACGCCCTGCTGTCGGGCGTGTGGGCGCTGCTGGTGGCGCGATTGCTGTGGGGCCTGTCCTTCGCCGCGCTCAACATCAGCGTGCAGGTGCTCGCCACCGCCGAGGCGCAGGGTGCGGCCCGCCGCAGCGGGCGCTCGCGCTCGATCGTCGCGATCGGCCCGATGGTGGGGCTGCTCGCCGGCACCGCACTGTCGCTCGCGATCGGCCCGCGCCCGGTGTTCGGCCTGCTCGCGCTCGCCGCGGCGGCCGCGCTCGCGATCGTGCCGAAAGTGCCGGCGATGCGCGGCGCCCCGGTCGCGCTCGGGCCCCGCGTGACCCTGCCCACGCGGCTCGACGTCTGGTCCTTCATGCAGGGCTTCGGGCTCGACGGCCTGTTCGTCATCGGGCTGACGGTGCTCGCGTCCGCTGCCATCCCGGACGACGCAGCCCTCGCCGTCGGCGCGGCGCTCGCCCTGCGCTATCTCGCCGAGATCCTGCTCGGCCCCGTCGGCGGTCACGCCGCCGAGCGCTGGGGCGCCGAGCGGCTGCTCGTCCTGCTCTCCCTCGCCGCGGCCGCCGGCCTGGTGGCGATCGGATGCGGCTTGCTCTGGAGCGGCGCGATCGCGGTGGTGCTGCTGCGCGCGCTGCTGCAGCCGCTGCCGGCGCCGGTCGCGGCACTGCGGCACCCGGGCACACAGCGCGTCCCGGCCATCGCCCGGGTGGCGACCTGGCGCGATCTGGGCGCCGGCGTGGGCCCGCTCGCGGCGGGCGCACTGCTGCCCGTGCTGCCGGCCTGGGGCGTCTACGGCGGCACCGCGCTGGTGATCGCGCTGGTCTCGCTGGCCCTGCTCGCGCGCAGCCCCGGTCGCTGAGCGGGCGCGCCGCGCGCCCTCGCGCCGGCCACTTGCCACGGGCACGGGGCCGGTCAACCAGGCCGGTACCGCCACGCGGACACGCCGGGCCCATCCTGAGGCCCGCGGCCGCACGGGAGGAGACCACCCCTTGCATCGGATCCTTCACGGCCGCCTCCGGCCGTCGGCCGCACGCGTCGCGCCGCCCGCAGCGCACCCGCCCACAGCCGTCGAGCCCGCGTCGCGCGAGGCCCCCCGATGAGCCTCTCCGACTGCGCCAACGTCGCCGACCTGCGCGAAGCCGCGCGCCGGCGCCTGCCCCGCGTCGTCTTCGAATACGTCGATCGCGGCGCCGAGGACGAGATCTCGGCGCGGTCGAACCGTGCCGCCTTCGAGCGCTGGCGTTTCCGCCCGCGCGCGCTGGTCGACACTTCGGCGCGCTCGCAGGGCGTCGACTGCTTCGGTCGCGCGTGGTCGCTGCCGCTCGCGATCGCGCCCACCGGCATGGCCGGGCTGTGCTGGTTCGAGGGGGATCTCGCGCTCGCCCGTGCCGCCGCGCGCAAGGGCATCCCGTTCATCCAGAGCTGCATGTCGACCACCGCGATGGAGCGCGTCGCCGCCGTGGGCGACGGCGAGCGCTGGTTCCAGCTCTATCTCGGCCGCGACCGCGAGACCGGCCGGCGTCTGGTCGAGCGCGCGCGCAACGCCGGCTTCCAGGCGCTGGTCGTGACGGTGGACTCGGCGGTGCACGGCAACCGCGAGTACAACGCGAAGAACGGGTTCGTCATCCCCTTCCGGCTCACGCGGCGCAACTTCGTCGACGGCCTCACCCACCCGCGCTGGATGCTCGACACGCTGGTGCAGACGCTCGTGCGCAACGGCGTGCCGCGCTTCGGCAACCTCGAAGGCGAGGGACGCGGCACGGCGGTCGCGTCGCGCACGGTCGCCCAGGCCGTGCCGCCCCGCGACACGCTCACCTGGGACGACCTGCGCTGGATGCGCGACGCCTGGCCCGGGCAGATCCTGCTCAAGGGCGTGATGCACCCGGAGGACGTCCCCGCCGCGATCGCCGCGGGCTGCGACGGTCTGATCGTGTCGAACCACGGCGGGCGCCAGCTCGACCGCTCGATGGCGCCGCTCGACGCGCTGCCGGACATGGTCGCCGCGGCCGCGGGACGCCTGCCCGTGTTCCTGGAAGGCGGCGTGCGCCGGGGCGGCGAGGTCGTCACCGCGCTCGCGCTCGGGGCGCACGCGGTGATGGTGGGGCGTACCACGCTCTACGGTCTCGGCGCGGGCGGCGAGGCCGGCGTGCGCCGCGCGCTCGATCTGATCGAGCACGAGATCGACCAGACGCTCGCGCTGATCGGCTGCCCGAGCTTCCCTGACCTGCGCACGCGCGGCGTGCTCGTCGCCCACGAGCCGCCGCGCTGAAGGTGCACGCCGCGGCGCGCAGTGCGCACCGCGCCCGCCGACATCGACGACGAGGAGGAGGTGGACCCATGAGAATCCTTGCCTGGAGCATCGCCGCTTGCCTGGCTGCGGTCGCAGCCGGCCCGGCGGCGGCACAGACGAGCTACCCGACCCGAATCATCCGCATCATCTCGCCGTTTCCGCCGGGCGGGAACACGGATCGGATGGCCCGCATCATCGGCGCCGAGATGACCCGCACCTGGGGCCAGAACGTCGTCGTCGAGAACCGCGCCGGCGGCGGCGGCATCGTCGGCACGGAGGTCATCGCCCGCGCACCGGCCGACGGCCACACCATGGGCATCATCATCAGCTCGCACGCGGTGCACCCCGCGCTGCACTCCAGGCTGCCGTTCGACCCGGCCGCGGATTTCTCCGGCCTGTCGCTGCTGCTGCGCGTGCCGCACCTCTTCACGGCGCACCCGTCGCTGCCCGCCCGCACGCTGAAGGAATTGATCGACCTCGCCAAGCGCCACCCGGGAAAGATCACCTACGCCACCGCGGGCGTCGGCACCGGGGTGCACCTGGCCGGCGAGCTGCTCAACGCGCTGGCGAAGGTCGAGTTCACGCCGGTGCACTACAAGGGCGGCGGGCCCGGCGTGCAGGATCTCCTCGGCGGCCAGATCACGATGAGCGTGAACAACGTCAACGTCACGCTGCCCTACGTCCGGTCGCAGCGGGTGCGCGGCCTCGCGGTGACGAGCCCGCAGCGCACGAGCGTGCTTCCGGACGTGATGGCGATGGCGGAGATGGTGCCGGGCTACGACATGTCGGAGTGGTACGGCATGGTCGGGCCGAAGGGCATCCCGCGCGACGTCGTGCTGAAGATCCAGGGCGAGATCGCGCGCATCCTGAACGAGCCGAAGCTCAAGCAGATGTTCCGCGACGAGGGCGTGGATCTGGTGGGCGGCTCGCCCGAGGAGATGAACGAGCTGATCCG
>JADLDQ010000044.1 GCA_020846575.1 Burkholderiales bacterium | reverse complement strand
GGGGCTGCTCGCCCCTCGCGCACCCTCGACTTCAGGGAAAGCTGCGCTTTCTTCTGGTCGTGAGGAGCGAGGGGCTACTCGCCCCTCGCGCACCCTCGACTTCAGGGAAAGCTGCGCTTTCTTCTGGTCGTGAGGAGCGAGGGGCTGCTCACCCCTCGCGCACCCTCGACTTCAGGGAAAGCTGCGCAGTCTTCTGGTCGTGAGGAGCGAGGGCCTGCTCGCACCGCGCGGCTCAGCCTCCGGCCGCCTTGTCCGCGGCGGTGGTGAAGGAATCGCAGAAGAAGTCCTCCTCTGGCAGACCGCACAGGGCGGTGAAGTCCCTGCGCGCCGCGTCCACCATCACCGGTACGCCGCACGCGTATACCTGGTGGCCGGAGAGGTCGGGAAAGTCCTCCATCACCGCGCGGTGCACCAGGCCCGTCCTGCCGGTCCAGGCATCCTCGGGGAGCGCCTCGGAGATCACCGGCACGTAGCGCAAACCCGGGTGCTCCGTGGCCCAGTGCACCGGGATTTCGTTCATGTACAGATCCCTCGGGCGCCGTCCGCCCCAGTAGAGCGTCATCGGCCGCCCGCTCGCTTTCCGGAACGCGCTCTCGATGATGGACTTGATGGGCGCGAAGCCGGTGCCGCTCGCGACGAAGACGATCGGCTTTGCGCTCTCCTCGCGCAGGTAGAAGGTGCCCAGCGGCGCCTCCAGCCGCAGGATGTCGCGCTCCTTCATCTTGCCGAACACGTGGTCGGTGAAACTCCCGCCGGGAACGTGCCGGACGTGAAGCTGCACGAATTCCTCGTCGTGGGGCGCGTTGCCCATGGAGAAGCTGCGGCGCGCACCGTCGCGCAGCAGAATGTCGAGGTACTGGCCGGGAATGAACTGCAGCCGCTCGTTGGCGGGCAGCTTGAGGTACAGGATCGCCACGTCGTCGCAGGGCCGCTCGATGCGGTGCACGCGCGCGGGCAGGGTGCGGACCTGGATGTCGCCCGCCTTCCTCACTTCGCGCGCCTCGATCACGATGTCGGAAAGCGGCTTGCCCTGGCAGAACAGGGCGTACCCGTTGCCCTTGTCTTGGTCGCTCAGCGCCTTCTGCGAGTAGCTTCCGTAGTCGAATTGCCCTTCGACGAGCCTGCCCTTGCAGCTGCCGCAGGCGCCGTCGCGGCAGCCGTAGGGCAGCACCAGGTCGGCTGCGAGCGCCGCCTGCAGGACGGTCTGGCCCTGTTCCGCGGTGAACCGGTGTCCGGTGTTGCGTATCGTGATCTGGTATGCCATGGCTGCGCGCTACAATAATGGTTCTGTCCGCACCCGGGGCTCGGGTCCGCCGGCGGACGCCCGCTCGACCGCAACCGCTCTGCCGGGTCGCGTCACTCGGTTGCGCCGAGCGTACCGCGGGGATTCGGGTTCCCTCCCCCGCGCGGGCCGCTCAGGTTATTGGAAAGCAAGCGGATGAAACGCCTTTTCATCGTCGGCTTCGGCGACATCGCGAGGCGCGCTCTGCCGTACCTTGACGGGAAGTTCCAGGTCGCGGCGCTCGCCCGCACTGCGGCGCGCGCGGCCGAACTCGCCGCGCGGGGCGTGGTCGCCACCGCGGGCGACCTGGATGTTCCGGAGTCGCTGCGGGGCCTCGCCTGCGAAGCCGACTGCCTCCTTCACGCCGCGCCGCCCGCGGGCCGGGGCTCGAGCGACCTTCGCACCCGCAATCTGCTGGAAGCGCTGTCCCGCGCCGGGAAAAGCGGCGCCATGCTACCACAGCGCGTGGTGTACCTCGGCACGAGCGGCGTGTACGGCGACTGCGGTGGCGAGCGCATCGACGAGTCGCGCGCGCTCAACCCGCAGTCGGACCGCGCACGGCGGCGCGCCGACGCCGAAGCGGCGCTCGGGGCCTGGTGTGCGCACAACGGCGTGTCGCTCGCGCTGCTGCGGGCGCCGGGCATCTACGCCGCGGACCGATTGCCGCTTGCGCGGCTGCGCGCCGGCGCGCCCGCGCTGCGCGAATCCGAGGACGTCTACACCAACCACGTGCACGCCGACGATCTGGCGCGGATCGCGGTGCGGGCGCTGGAGCGCGAGTACGCACGGGGACCGTTCAATGCCTGTGACGACACCGAGCTGAAAGCCGGCGACTGGTTCGATCGGGTCGCCGACTGCGCGGGCCTGCCGCGCCCGCAGCGGCTGGCGCGCGGCGAGTTCGCGGCGCGCGCATCGCCCGAACAGCGCTCGTTCCTGCGCGAATCGCGCCGGCTCTCGAACCGGCGCATGAAGGAAGTGCTCGGCGTGCGGCTTGTCTATCCCACGGTACAGGAGGGCCTCGCGCAGGCGCGAGTGCCTGCCTGAGAGCGGCGGGGAAGGAGACCACGGCATGGACAACCTGTCGCAGACCCTGCTGGTGCTCACCAACCTGCCGGACCGGGCAAGCGCCGAGCGGCTCGCCGACGCGCTGGTGGCGGCGCGCGTGGCGGCCTGCGTCAACGTCCTTGCGCCCTGCCGTTCCGTCTATCGCTGGAAGGACGCGGTGCAGCACGACGAGGAGCACCCGGTGCTGGTGAAGACGACCCGCGGGCGCTATGCGGCCCTCGAGACGGCGATGCGCGAGAACCACCCCTACGAGCTGCCGGAGATCATCGCCATGCCGGTCGTGGCGGGACTTGCCGCCTACCTTCAATGGGTGGATTCCGAGACCCGGTCGGAGGCGAATTGAGCATGGCGCCGCTCTCGATGCTTCGAAGTCGCGACCGCCGAACCCGGCCGCGGTCCATCCGATGAACGCGTTCTTCGATCGCGTCCGGACCGGCAGCATCGGCCGCGGCTGCGCCCGGCGCCTGCCCGGAGTGCCCGGCGCGTTCCTGCGCAGGAGCAGCTCTCGGCTGCTGGGGTTCGCCTTCTTCCTGCTCCTCGCCCGGGTCTTGCAAGCAGCGGACCCCGGGGATCTGCTGGAGCCCGACAAGGCGTTTCGCCTCTCGGCGCGGGCGCTGGATTCGGGCACGGTCGAGCTGAACTATCGCATCGCCGAAGGTTACTACCTGTACCGCGACCGCTTCGGCTTTTCGGCCGATCCGGCGCAAGTCCGGTTCGGCGCGCCGCGCTTCGAGCAGGGTCAGAAGCACAGCGACCAGTTCTTCGGCGAGAGCATCATCTACCGCGGCCAGACGCGCATCCTGCTGCCGGTGGAAGGTGGGTCGCCGCAGCGCTTCCAGTTGAAGGTGACCGCCCAGGGGTGCGCGGACATCGGCGTGTGTTACGTGCCCTTCGACCAGGGAGCGCGCATCTCGCTGGCCGCGGCCGGCGCCGGCGATGCGACCGCGGATCTGTTCTCCAGCCTCGGGCTGGGCAGTGCGTCGCGCCCGGGCGCGGCATCCCGATTCGCGGGCGCCGCGCCGGAGCCTTCCGGCAGCGAGACTGCATTCGTGTCGCTGCTCGAATCGGGCCGGCTGTGGATGGCGCTCGGCGTGTTCTTCGTGGCGGGCATCGCGCTCGCGTTCACGCCTTGCGTGCTGCCGATGGTGCCCATCCTGTCGGGCATCATCGTGGGTGGGTCGCGGCGACCGACGCGCCGGCGGGTGATCGGTCTGTCGCTCGCCTACGTCGCCGGAATGGCCGTCACCTATACCGCGATCGGCGTCGGCGCGGCGCTCTCGGGCCAGCTCCTGTCCGCCGCCTTGCAGAACCCCCTGGTGCTGTTCGCGTTCGCTTTCGTGTTCGTGCTGCTCGCTCTGTCCATGTTCGGATTCTACGAACTGCGCCTGCCATCGGGTCTGCACGCGCGCATGATCGGGGCGAGCAACCGCCTGCCCGGCGGCCAATTCGGTGGGGTGGCGCTGATGGGCGTGCTCTCGGCCGCCATCGTCAGCCCGTGCGTGGCCGCGCCGCTGGCCGGCGCGCTCCTTTACATCAGCCAGACGCGCGATGTCTGGCTCGGAGGCGGGGCGCTGCTCTCGATGGCGCTCGGCATGGGGGTGCCGCTGCTCATCGTCGGCGCGACCGAGGGGGCGCTGCTTCCCCGGAGCGGCGCCTGGATGACGGCGGTGAAGAAGGCCTTCGGCGTGCTGCTCCTGGGAGTGGCGGTCTGGATCGTCTCGCCGGTGATCCCGGTGACCGCGCAGATGCTCGCCTGGGGTGCGCTCCTGATCGGCTCGGCGATGTTTCTGCGCGCGATCGACCCGCTGCCGCAGAACGCCCCCGGTTGGTCACGCTTCTGGAAGGGCGCGGGTGTGATGGCTCTGGTTATCGGATCGGCGATGGTGGTGGGGGCGCTCGCCGGCAGCCGCGATCCGCTGGCGCCGCTGTCCGGACTGCTGGCGGGTACGGCAGCGCAGCGCCCGCTGCCGGCATTCGAACCGGTAGCGAACCTGGCGGGCCTGGAGTCCCGGGTGAAGACGGCCGGCGCACCCGTCCTGCTCGACTTCTATGCCGAGTGGTGCGTTGCCTGCAAGGAGATGGAGCGCTACACCTTCAGCGACCCCCGGGTGCGCGAACGGCTGGCGGACTTCACGCTGCTGCGCGCCGACGTCACCGCAGGCAACCCGCAGGACCGCGACCTGCTCAAGCGCTTTCGACTGTTCGGTCCGCCGGGCATCGTGTTCTTCGATCGCGCCGGACGCGAGATGCAAGGCGTGCGGGTGATCGGCTACCAGAACGCCGAACGATTCCTGCAGACGCTGGACGCTGCCGCGAAGCAGTAGCGCCGGCCGGCAGGACGCTCGTCTTGGGTCCCGCCCGGGGTCCGGCTCATGCCGCGTGCTCTCATCGGCCGACGTGCCGCGTGCGCTCGCACGCCCTCGCGCCGCGCGCGCTCAGCCGCCCTCGCGCAGCCACCCGGCCGCCTCCAGCGCGAAGTAGGTGAGGATGCCGTCCGCGCCGGCGCGTTTGAAACCGGTGAGCGCCTCCATCACGATGCCGCGCTCGTCGAGCCACCCGTTGCGGGCAGCGCCCTTCAGCATCGCGTACTCGCCGCTCACCTGGTAGACGAACGTGGGCGCCTTGAAGGTCTCCTTCACCCGCCGCAGGATGTCGAGGTAGGGCATGCCGGGTTTGACCATGACCATGTCCGCACCTTCCTGCAGGTCCAGACCCGCTTCCCAGAGCGCCTCGTCGCTGTTTCCCGGATCCATCTGGTAGGTCGCCTTGCCGGCGGCGCCGAGCGCCTTCGCGGATCCCACCGCGTCGCGGAACGGACCGTAGAAGGCGGAGGCGTACTTGGCCGAATACGCCATGATGCGGGTATGGATCGCGCCCCTGGCATCGAGAGCGGCGCGGATGCGGCCGATACGGCCGTCCATCATGTCCGACGGCGCCACGATGTCCACCCCCGCGCCCGCCTGGACCAGTGCCTGGCGCTGCAGGATGTCGACGGTCTCGTCGTTGAGGATGTGCCCGCCAGCGTCGATCACGCCGTCCTGCCCGTGAGAGGTGTAGGGATCTAGCGCCACGTCCGCCATCACCCCCAGTCCCGGGAAGCGCTGCTTCAATCCCATGATGGCCCGAGGGACGAGACCCTCCGGGTTGAGCGCCTCGCGGCCGTCGGGCGTTTTCAGGTCGGCATCGATCGCGGGGAACAGGGCGATCGCCGGGATGCGCAAGCCGACGCAGCGCTCGGCCACTTCGTACAGTTTGTCCAGAGTCAGGCGGGATACGCCCGGCATGGTCGGGATCGGCTGCATCCGCCGCTCGCCTTCCATGATGAACACGGGGTACAGCAGATCGCCGGAAGTTAGCACATGCTCGCGCATCAATCGGCGCGAGAACTCGTCCCTTCGCATGCGTCGCATACGGACCGAAGGGTAGCTGCCGTACACCTGCATGGAGATCCTCGCTTTCTGACCGGAGCAATACGGGAAGGGAATCGGATACCACCGGCCCGCTTCCCGAACTGGGAAACTTTTTCGTTCAGCCCGAGTCTACATTTTAGGCGATTGCGAACTCGCCTCCCGCTCCTCCTCCCTGAGCGGGGAGCCTTATCACTAAGGCTTTGGGTCCCCGGGCTTTACCCCCCTTTAGCCCGGGGATTCATTTTTCCCGAAGTATGGATCGGCTTCCTTTTCTGGCGTTCGCGAGAACGCACTGGATGCTGCAGTGCGGAGTCCCGGCCCAGGAGATCCGCGAGCCGCCGTCGTGCCGCATCGAGACCCACTCGGCGCAAGCTGGAGAAAAGCTGCGCGGAACAGTGCACGGCCTCCTCGGCCAGCTGCCGCTCCACGCTGCCCAGCACCTTCAATGCCTGCGCGCGCGACACCTTGTCGCACTTGGTGAGCAGGACATGCAGCGGCAGGTGCAACGGACGCGTGAAGTCGATGAGCTGCCGGTCCAGTTCGGTGAGTGGGTGACGGATGTCCATCACGAGCACCAGGCCGCGCAACGCCCGGCGCTCGCGAAGGTACCAGCCGACCAGTTCGCTCCAGCGCTCGCGCGCCGCGGCCGGTGCGCGGGCGTAGCCGAATCCCGGCAGATCCACGAGATAGGTGTCCGCGCCCAGCGAGAAGAAATTGATCATCTGTGTCCGGCCCGGAGTCTTGCTCACGAAGGCGAGCCGTTGCTGTCCGGCCAGCGCATTGATCGCGCTCGATTTCCCGGCGTTGGAGCGCCCCGCGAACGCGACTTCGCCACGGCTTGCGGGCAGCGGCTCCCCTTTTCTCGCGACGCTCAGGGCGTAGCTCGCACTTGCGAACAGGCTCATGCCTTCGGCGCGCGCATGGTCAACGAGCGGTACACGACGTGTCCTTTCCTGCCGAGGGTCCGATTCGGGGCTCGGTGAAACGGCCCGTGCGACGGTGCGGATACGCTAGAATACCAAGTTGGCAACCTGCTGATTTGATTCAGTGTTGCAATGTTTCCTCGCAATGCGGGAAAGGGAGATTCATGAACAGAGCGCTGGCGCTCCTCGCCCTGGCGGGCTTTACCTCTGTCGGGCTCGCGCAACAGCCGGCCGGGAAGCCGGATCCTGCGAAGGGGCAGGACGTGGCCTCGAAGACCTGCGTCGCCTGCCACGGACAGGACGGCAACAGCCAGGTACCGGAGAACCCGAAGCTCGCCGGGCAGGTGGCCGAGTACCTCGCAAAACAACTGGCCAACTACAAAGCGAACGACGAACGCAAGAACCCGGTGATGTTCGGCATGGTTACCCCGCTTTCCGACGAGGACATCCGCAATGTCTCGGCTTATTACGCGACTCAGAAGTCCATGCAGGGCGTGGCGCGCAGCCGCGACACCCTGGCGGCCGGCAGGACGCTCTACCGTGGCGGCAACGTGGCTCGCGCACTGCCGGCCTGCGCGGGCTGCCATGGCGCGACAGGCGAGGGCGTGCCGTCGCAGTTCCCGCGGGTCGCCGGCCAGCACGCGCAGTATCTCGAAGTCCAACTGAAGGCATTCCGCTCCGGCGAGCGCGCGAACGATGGCGCCGCCATGATGCGCAGCATCGCCGCCAGGCTGACGGACGCGGAAATCCGGGCACTGTCGGACTACATCGCCGGTCTTCGCTGAGCGCCGCACGCGTCCACCGGTGCGCGAGCGCGTCCACCGGTGCGCGAGCGCGCCCTGATCGCCTCCGGCAGCGCCCGAAGACACCAGCCCACGTTCCCGCCCCCGCAGAGGGCGCGCCGCCGATGGCAGAGCATGCACCTGGCGCGGTGACATCCCGGCCGCTCGGGGCGCGTCCTGCGTCGAGCGCCGCGCCGGAATAATCCTCCAAGGTGCGGCGTATACCCGCCGGCGCGGCCGCGAGTACCGGCGAGCGGTGAACTCGCGAAGCGACCGGCCGGCGCGAAGCAGGCCCGGGTTGCACGCGGTCGATGGGAGCGCTATACAGGCGCTCTGGATCACCCGCGTGCCGAATGCCCGAGGACATTCGCATGGACAGCCACCCCATCGTGCAGCACATCCCCCGCTTGCGCCGATACGCACGGGCGCTGGCAGGCGATCGCCATCTGGCCGACGACCTCGTGCAGGACACGCTCGAGCGGGCGTGGACCAAGTACCACCTGTGGCGGCCCGGAAGCGACCTTCGGGCGTGGCTGTTCGCGATCATGCACAACGTGTTCGTCAACCAGATGCGAAGCCGCAGGGTCGAGATCGAGCAGGTCATGGAGGAACCGCCCTCTGCGCCGGTGCGTGCGACCCAGAGCGACGGGCTGGAGCTGGCGGACCTGGAGCGCGCCCTGTCGCGCCTGTCGATGGAACATCGAGAAGTGCTGCTGCTGGTGGCCGTGGAGCAGATGAAGTACGCGGAAGTGAGCAAGGCCCTGGGCATCCCGGCGGGAACGGTCATGTCGCGGCTCTCGCGCGCGCGCGCGCGGCTCGCTCAGAACATGCACCTGCAGTCGAACGTCGTACCGCTGAAGGCGGTCAAATGACCCAGTATCGGGACGAGGATCTTCAGGCCTACGTCGACGCAGAGTTGAGCCCGTCGCGACGCGGCGAGATCCAGGCGCAGCTCGCGCAGCACCCGGAGGACGCCGATCGAGTGCGCCTGTATGCGAAGCTCAACGAAGGGCTGAAGAAGCTCTACGAATCCGTTCTCGACGAGCCGATCCCGCCCCGGCTGCTCGTGCGACCCAGGGTGTGGTCCAGGCGCATCGCCGCGGCGGGCATGGCGGCGGGGCTGCTGGCGGCCGGTGCGGGTCTCGGATGGTTCGGGCGCGGATTGCAGTCCGTGCCCGCGACGGCCCTCACGCTGCCGCGCCAGGCTGCCATCGCGCACGTCGTGTTCACGCCGGAAGTGCGGCACCCGGTGGAAGTCGGCGCCAGCGACGAAGATCACCTGGTCCGCTGGCTCTCGAAGAAGCTCGGCACCCAGCTGAAGTGCCCGAAACTGGGCGAATTCAGCTACGAGTTGGTCGGGGGCCGACTGCTCTCCGGGCCGAACGGTCCGGTCGCGCATTTCATGTACCAGGACAAGCGCGGCAGCCGGCTGACGCTGTACGTCTCGAGCCGTCGCGGCGAGTCGCGCGAGACCGCGTTCCGGTTCAGCCAAGAGGACAGGGTTTCGGTCTTCTACTGGATCGACGGGAACTTCGGTTACGCCATTTCCGGCGAGATCGCGCGTGAACCGCTGCTGAAGATCGCCAACGCCGTCTACCAGCAGTTGAATCCCTGAGCGCACGGGCGGCGGCGGCGACCCGCTCGCTGCGCGGGCTCGGAAGTCGCTCGGCTCGCGGGCCGCGAGGGCTTCACCGCCGCGCCGTTGTCCCTTCGTCAGTCAGGGTTTCTGGGTGCCCTCGCGGCGTGAGGAACCGAGCGCTCGCGCTCAAGGATACTGCTGCCATTCCCGACTTTTGCACGACAATGTGCCATCGGTCGAACCGGGACCCGGCGCCGCGCGATGTCCCCGCTGGACTGCCTGGCGAAAACCGGCCGGAACGCCGGCGGCGGGAGTCATCCGGCGGGAGTCATCCC
>JADLDQ010000043.1 GCA_020846575.1 Burkholderiales bacterium | reverse complement strand
TGCGCAAGGCCAATTTCCAGCCCCTGCACACCGGGCCGAAAGAGTTCGGCGAGATGATCGCGCGCGAGCGCGCGATGGTGGGACGTTTGATCAAGGACCTGGGGTTGGATCCGAAATGAGGATCCGAAATGAGGATCCGAAGTGAGGGTCCGAAGTGAGGGTCCGAAGTGAGGGTCCGAAGTGAGGGTCCGAAGTGACGAGCCGAAGTGAACTGTGGCCGCGGGCGGTGTATCCCTGGCAGCCGCCTGATCGCGTTCGGGTGCGGCGCAGGTCCTCAGCCCTGCGCGGCCGCGGGCAGCACGCGGGCCGCGAGCAGCACGACGAGCAGGGTGTACAGGCCGGCCAGCACGTCGTCGAACATGACCCCGAAGCCGCCCTTCCAGCGCCGGTCCACATGGCGGATGGGCGGGGGCTTCAGCACGTCGAAGGCGCGAAAGGCGACGAATGCGAACACCTGCCAGTAGGGGTCCGCGGGCGTGCAGGCCAGGATCGCCAGGAACGCGACGACCTCGTCCCACACCATGGCGCTGTGATCGGCGATGCCGAGCGCGCGCCCGGTGCGGCCGCAGGCCCATACGCCGGCCGCGAACAGCAGCGCCGCCACCCCGAGGATCGCGAGCGGCGGCAGCCAGATCGCGCACAGGGTGTGGATGGGGAAAGCCACCAGCGTGCCGAAGGTGCCGGGCGCCACGGGCGCGAGCCCCGCGCCGAAGCCCAGCGCGACCAAGTGCGCCGGATGCTTGAAGAGGAACGCCGCATCGGGGCGGACGATCATCCGGCGAAGTGCTCGTAGCCGCGCTGCGGGAGTGAGACGGTCTGGCCGCGCGCGTCCAGCAGGCTGACCGTTCCGGATCCCGGCTTGCAGGCGCCGATGCGGGTGAGCGCCAGCCCCAGTTCGACGCAGAGCGCGTCGAGCTCGCCGCGGGCCGAGCCCGGCGCGGTGAAAGCGAGTTCGTAGTCGTCTCCGCCCGTCGCGATGCACTGCAAGGCGAGCGCCGCGTCCGCACAGGCGCGAAGCGCCTGCGCCTGCGGCAGCGCCTCCAGCGAGATCTCCATGTCTACCCGGGACGCCTGCGCGACGTGGCCGAGATCGGCGAGCAGACCGTCGGAGACGTCTATCATGCCGTGCGCGATGCCGCGCAGGCGCCCGCCCAGTTCGACGCGCGGCTCCGGAGCATCGAGCCTCGCGGCGCAGCACGCCGCCCACGCGGGCGGTATCTGGATGCGGCCCTCGCGCCGGGCCACTTCGAGCGCCGCCTCGCCGGTCTGCCCGGAGATCCACACGTCGTCGCCCGCTCGCGCCCCGTCGCGCCGCAGCGCGAGCCCGCCCGGCACCTCGCCGATGACGGTCACGCAGATCGCCAGCGGCCCGGCGGTGGTATCGCCGCCGGCCAGATCGACGCCGAAGCGCTCGGCCAGCGCGAAGAAACCGCTTGTGAAAGCCTGGATCCAACCCTCGTCGGCCCGCGGCAGCGAGATCGCCAGCAGCGCACACAGCGGGTCCGCGCCCATCGCCGCGAGGTCCGACAGGTTGACCGCCAGCGACTTGTGTCCGAGCAGCACCGGGTCGGCGCCCGCGAAGAAGTGAGTGCCCTCCAGCAGCAGGTCGGTCGAGACCGCGTATTGCAGCCCGGGCCGCGGCTGCAGCAGCGCGCAATCGTCGCCGACACCGAGCGCCACCCTGCGCGGCGCCCGGGTGAAGTGGCGCCGGATGAGGTCGAATTCGCCGGTCGGCGCGCGGCCCTGTCGCGGCAGGCCCGTATCGTCCCGGGAATGCGACCCCCGGGTGCGACCGCGCCCGGCACGCGCGCTGTTCGGCTGCGCCGGCCGGCTCATGTGCGCGACGGCTCCGCGGGTCGCAGCGCCTTCGCCACGCGGTCGAGAACGCCGTTCACGTACTTGTGGCCGTTGGTGCCGCCGAACTCCTTGGCCACTTCGACCGCCTCGTTGATGACCGCCCGGTAAGGCACCTGGGGCGCGCAGCTCAGTTCCCAGCCGGCAATGAGCAGGATCGCGCGCTCGATCGGCGAGACCTCCTTCCAGGGTCGGTCCAGACCGGGCGCGAGCAGATCGCGCAGGGCTTCGGCCGTACCGAGCACACCCTCGACCAGCTGGCGGAAGTACGCCCGGTCGGCCTGCTCCAAGCCGCCGCTCTCGGCGGCATTCGCCAGCAGATCGGGCGCGGCCGCGCCGGACAGCTGCCAGGCGTAGATGGCCTGCATGGCGCATTCGCGCGCGCGCCGCCGCGCCGATTTCATCGATGCGTGCGCTCGATGGCGCGGGCGAGATTGGCCATCTCCACGGCCGCCTCGGCGCAGTCGCGGCCCTTCTGCTCGGTTCGCGCGCAGGCCTGTTCCTCGGTATCGGTGGTGAGAATGCCGTTGGCCACCGGCAGGCCGCTGTCGAGCGCCACCGCCGCGATGCCTGCCGCGGATTCGTTGGAGACGATCTCGAAGTGATAGGTCTCGCCGCGAATCACCGCGCCGAGCGCGATGAGCGCGTCGTACTTCCCGGTCGCGGCGAGCTTTTGCAGCGCGAGCGGCGATTCCAGTGCCCCGGGAACCGTCACCACGGTGATGTCGGCCGGATCGACGCCCAGTTCCGCCAGTCGCCGGGCGCACGACTCGAGCATCTGCGCGCCGATCTCCTCGTTGAAGCGGCTGCGCACGATCCCGATCGCCAGGCCGCTGCCTTGCCGCTCAGCGCAGATCTGCCTCACGGACCGCACCCAGGCTGCCGGCTGCCCCGCGCACTCGTCGGATCGCTGAGTTTCATCCAGGCCATGGCACTGCAGTGTGAATCCGAGGGCGGGATTCTAGAATGATTGGCGGGGGCACGCTCTTGCCTTGTCCCCGCGCGTGCGCCCCGATGCGCGCGCGGCAGCTCGCGCATTCCGAGGGACTTCTCCACGAACGCATCCTGATGCACCGCGCAGGCGCGGCCGGCGCCTGCTGCAAGGCGCGGCGCGCGCAGGCAGGCGCCGCGGCACGCACGCTCACCCTCGCGTATCGCCGCTTCAGACTCGCGCCGTGCGGCGCGCGCTTCGGGTGCGGCCGGCATGCCGGCCCGGGGCGCGCCCCGGTGCGCCGCGCGACGTGATCCTTGCGGTGCAGGCTATGCAGCGGGCGGGGTGGATTCGGCCGCCTTCGATTCGGCGCCCCTGGACTCGGCGGGCCGTTCGGCGGCGGACGCGCGCTCGCCGATCTTCTCCTTGATGCGGGCGGACTTGCCGGAACGCCCGCGCATGTAGTAGAGCTTCGCGCCGCGCACGTCGCCTTTGCGCTTCACCTCGATGGAAGCGATCATCGGCGAGTAGGTCTGGAAGGTGCGTTCCACACCTTCGCCCGAGGAGATCTTGCGCACGGTGAACGAGGAGTTGAGGCCGCGGTTCTTCTTCGCGATCACCACCCCTTCGTAGGCCTGCACGCGCTTGCGTTCGCCCTCGACCACGCTCACGTTGACCACCACGGTGTCGCCGGGCGCGAACGTGGGGATCGTCTTGCCGAGCCGCGCGATTTCTTCGCTTTCGAGCGTCTGGATCAGGTTCATTGCTTCGCTCCTTCGCCTGCTTGACCCGGGGCGAGGGAAAAGCACCCCTCGCGCTCCGCCGATGTTGCGCGCCCCAACGTACCCGTACCGCTCAGGCGCCCGCTGTTTCCCGCCGGAACTCCTCCAGCAGGCTCATCTCCTCGCCGCTCATCCCGCGCCGCTCGAGCAGATCGGGCCGCCGCAGCCAGGTGCGGCCAAGCGCCTGCTTGCGCCGCCAGGTCTCGATGCGCGCATGGTGCCCCGACAGCAGCACCGGCGGCACCGGCATCCCCTCGTATACCTCCGGCCGGGTGTACTGCGGGCATTCGAGCAGCCCGTCCGCGAACGACTCGCGCAGCGCCGAATCGGCGTCCCCGAGGGCGCCGGGCAACTGCCGCACCACCGCGTCGATCAGCGCCAGCGCGGCGACCTCGCCGCCCGAGAGCACATAGTCGCCGATCGAGATTTCCTCGTCGACGCGGCGCTCGATCAGGCGCTCGTCGATGCCCTCGTAGCGCCCGCACAGGAGCACCAGCCGCGAGCGCCCCGCCAGCTCGATCACCCGCGCGTGCTCGAGCGCTCGCCCCTGCGGTGTGAGATGCACCACCGCCGCCGGCTGCGCCGCGCCAGCGCCGGCAGCGAGCGCGGCATCGAGCGCCCGCTCCAGCGGTTCGGCCAGCATCACCATGCCCGGGCCGCCGCCGTACGGCCGGTCGTCCACCGTGCGGTAGTTGTCGTCGGTGAAATCCCTCGGATTCCACAGGCCGATCTCCCACAGGCCGCGCTCCAGCGCCCGCCGGCTGATGCCCGAGCCGGTGACCGCCGAGAACATTTCCGGGAACAGCGTGATGCAGTCGAAGCGGATCACCAGTCCGCCCCCCAGTCGACCCGCACTTGCCGCGCCTCCAGATCCACACCGTCCACGAAAGCCGCGACGAACGGGATCAGGCGCAAAGCGCCGGCTGCTTCGCCGTCGATCGCCTCACCGTCGTTCGCCTCACCGTCGTTCGCGTCGCCGTCGTTCGCGTCGCCGTCGCTCTCGACGCCGGCGCGCAGTTCCAGCACCGGATGAGCGCCTGTGTCGAAGACCCGTTCGATCCGCCCGAGCCGCTCGCCGGCCCGGTTCACCACCTGCATACCGACCAGGTCCACCTGGTAATACTCACCGGGTCCAGGCTCGGGCAGCGCCGCGCGCGGCACCGCCACCTCGGCGCCGCGAAGCGCGGTAGCGGTCTCGCGCTGCGATACGCCATCGAGCTGCGCCACCAGCCGGCGGCCCTGAACCTGAGCTTGCGCCACCCGCACCGCGCGCCACGACCCCTGTGCGCCGATCCACCAGGTGTCGAACCGGGCAAGGCCCGCGGGCGTCTCACCGAACGGCTCGACCCGAATCCAGCCCTGCACCCCGAACGCCCCCTGCACGCGCCCCATCGATACCAGCCGGCCCTGCGGCTGCTCGCATTCGCCCTGGGTGGGGACGCCGTTCACGCCCGCAGCCCTCCCACGGCCGGAAGGCCCCCGCGCGCTGGCGCGGAACCAGACTTGTGCATGAGCGCGGAACCCGCCTCCCCGCGCAGCAGCGGAACCACCCGTTCGCGCAAACGCGGAACCGGCCGTTCGCGCACGCGCGGACCCGCCCGCCTCGCTCAGGGCTGGGGCTGCGCTTTCGCGTAGCTTCGGACCAGCCGGGCGACCGTGGGCGAGAGCCTGGCGCCCTTGCCCTGCCAGTAGCTCATGCGCTCCATGTGGAACCGGAGCGCCTCGCGTCCCTCGGGCGCCTTGGGATCGTAGAACCCGACACGCTCGATGAACCGTCCGGTCGCCGTCCGACGCGAATCGGCGACCACCACGCTGTAGAAGGGGCGCTTCTTGGCGCCGCCGCGCGCAAGGCGAATGACAACCATGATGAGTCCGCGAAAAAGTGCGTGATTTTACGCGAATCTGGCGGGATTCGGCAATGAACCCCGATGCGGCGGGCGAAACGCCCGCGAAAGGCGCGCAAACGGCGCGCGCCCCCCCTGCCCAGGCCCTGCCACCGAGCCCGCAGGGCGCTCCGCGTGGCCGGCCCTGCGCAGGTCCGCTACCGCAGTCCCGGCATCACGCCCTTCATCGAGCGCATCATCCGGGCAAGCCCCCCCTTCTGCATCTGCGTCATCATCTTCTGCATCTGCTCGAACTGCTTCAGGAGCTGGTTCACTTCCTGCACCGTCACCCCGGCGCCCGCCGCGACCCGGCGCTTGCGCGAAGCCTTGAACAGCTCCGGCCGCGCACGCTCCAGGGGCGTCATCGAACGGATGATGCCCTCGATCCGCTTGAGCCTGCGCTCGTCGACCTGCGCTCCCTGCGCCGCCTGCGCGAGCTGCAGGGGCAGCTTGTCCACCAGCGCGGATACGCCGCCCATCTTGCGCATCTGCGCGATCTGCTGCAGGAAGTCGTCCAGGTCGAAGCCCTTGCCGCGCTTCAACTTGTCCGCCAGGCGGCGCGCCTCGCCCTCGTCGACGGACTTGCGCGCCTCCTCCACCAGCGACAGGACATCACCCATGCCCAGGATGCGCGAGGCCATTCGCTCCGGGTGGAAGGCTTCCAGGCCGCCGACCTTCTCGCCGACCCCGGCGAACTTGATCGGCTTGCCCGTCACCTGGCGCACCGACAGCGCCGCGCCGCCACGCGCGTCTCCGTCGAGCTTGGTGAGCACCACGCCGGTGAGGGGCAGGGCCTCGTTGAATGCCCTCGCCACATTGACCGCGTCCTGACCCTGCATCGAGTCCACCACGAACAGGGTCTCCGCGGGATTGACCGCGGCGTGGATCTCCGCGATCTCGCGCATCATCGCTTCGTCGATCGCCAGCCGCCCGGCGGTGTCCACGATGAGCACCTGTGCATAGTGGCGCCGCGCATGATCGAGCGCCGCGCGGGCGATCTCCACCGGCTTCGCTCCAGGCCCGGGGGCGAAGTACTCCGCGCCGACCTGGCCGGCGAGGGTCCGCAGCTGCTCCATGGCGGCGGGACGATAGACGTCGCAGGATGCGAGCAGGACCTTCCTGCGCTGCTCCTCGCCGAGCAGCCGCGCGAGCTTCGCGCAGGTGGTCGTCTTGCCGGATCCTTGCAGACCGGCCATCAGTATCACCGCGGGGGGCGCGACCGCGAGGTCCAGTCCCGCGCTCTCGCCGCCCATCAGGGAGGCGAGTTCGCGATGCACCACGCCCACCAGCGCCTGGCCCGGCGTCAGGCTCCCGATCACCTCTTCGCCAAGCGCCTTTTCCCGTACGCGGGCGACGAAGTCGCGAACCACGGGCAACGCGACATCCGCTTCCAGCAGCGCCAGGCGCACTTCGCGCAGCGCATCCTGGATGTTGGACTCGGTCAGCCGCGCTTCGCCGCGCAGCGTCTTGGCGATCCTGGAAAGCCGCTGGGTGAGGGATTCGAGCATCGGGCGGGACGCCACAGCGCGGGGACTCGGCGCGCCGGGGTGTAGACTTGTTGAATGCCGATTCTACTCTACGCCGCCGTCTCGCTCGCCTACGCGGGACTCGCCTGGCACTTCTGGCGCACACGCTGGCACGGCGAAGCCGCAGCGCCCCTGGCGTCGTGGGAGCGCGCGGCGATCCTGGTGCCGCTCGCGCTGCACGGCTGGCTGCTGTACGACGTCCTGTTCCTCGTCCCGGAGCTGCGCTTCGGCTTCGGCTACGCGCTGTCCGCCATGCTGTGGCTGACCGCGCTTCTCTACGCGATCGAGAGCTTGTTCCTGCCGCTGGAAGCCATGCAGGCGCTGCTGCTCGCGCTCGGCGCCGTGTGCGCGCCGCTGCCGGCGCTGTTCCCCGGGCTCGCGACCCCGCCCTTGGCGCAGTCGTTCGAGTTCCGCTTCCATACTTCGCTCGCGATGCTCGCCTACAGCATGTTCACCATGGCCGCACTGCACGCGGTCTTGATGACGCTGCAGGAACGCCGGCTCCACAGCCACGCCATGACCGGCCCGCTGGCAGGGCTGCTCTCCGCCCTGCCGCCGCTGTTGAGCATGGAGACACTGCTGTTTCGCCTGATCGCCGTGGGATTCGCCCTGCTGACGCTGACCCTGGGCACCGGCGTGGTCTATTCGGAGACGCTCTTCGGCAAGGCGATACCCTTCACCCACAAGACCGTGTTCGCGATCGCGTCCTGGCTGATCTTCGCCGCGCTGCTCGCCGGGCGCTGGCTGCGCGGGTGGCGCGGCCGAACGGCGTTGCGCTGGACGCTCGCCGGCTTCGTGAGCCTGCTGCTTGCCTACGTGGGCAGCCGCTTCGTGCTCGAGGTCATCCTGCACAGGCCTTCGGCCTGAAACGCGGCGTCCCGCTCCGATATGCCCGCATGGACTCTGCCCTCCGCAACGCCTGGCGCGCGTTCTGCGGCCCTCCCGACCGGTGACCGGGAAGCCCGAGCGGCGAGCCGCCGGGCGTGCCTCAGGGGACCGGACGCACTGAGTTGGACGCGATCCCGCTAGGCTGGCAGTTCGCCGTGCTCGCGGCGCTGCTGGCGGTCTCCGGTGTGTTCTCGCTGGCCGAGACCAGCATGATGGCGCTGAACCGCTACCGCCTGCGCGCCATGGTCCGCGCGGGTCACCGCGGCGCGAAGATCGCCGCTGACCTGCTCGCGCGCACCGACCGCCTGCTCGGCGTCATCCTGCTGATGAACAACCTGGTCAACGCCGCCGCCGCGGTTCTGGTGTCGGCCATGACGGTGCAGCTCTTCGGCCAGAACGAAATCGCGCTGGGGCTGGGTACGCTGTGCGTCACGTTTCTCATCCTGGTGTTCTCGGAGATCACGCCCAAGGTCATCGGCGCCGCCTACCCGGAGCGCATCGCGCTGCCGCTCGCCTTCGGGCTGCGGCCCCTGCTCGCCGCGCTTTCGCCGGTGGTCTGGTTCGTGAACATGTTCGTCTCCGCGCTGCTGTTCGTGCTGCGTCTGAAGCCCCAGCAACCCGAACAGAACCAGCGCCTCACCGTTCAGGAACTGCGCCACCTGGTGCTCGAGTCCGGCCAGTTCATGCCCAAGAAGCCCCACAGCATCCTGGTGAACCTGCTCGACCTGGAGAAGATCACGGTCGAGGACGTGATGACACCGCGCGCGCGTATCGAGGCAATCGACATCGAGGCGCCGCTGGAGACGATCCACGAGCAACTGGCGACCAGCTACCACACGCGGCTGGTGGTATACCGCGGCGAACCCGGTACGGTGATCGGCCTGCTGCACCTGCGCCGGGTCCTGCGCCCGCTGCAGCACCACGCCCTGGACAAGCAGGCCATCCAGGCCATGCTCGCCGAGCCCTATTTCGTGCCTGCCGGGACCCGTGCGCTCGCACAGCTGCAGTACTTCCAGGAAGCAGGGCAGCGGATCGCGCTGGTGGTGGACGAGTACGGCGAGCTGCTGGGGCTGGTGACGCTGGAGGACATCATCGAGGAGATCGTCGGCGAGTTCACCACCACGGCGCCGGTCGGTGCCTCCGCCTATGCCTGGGCCGGCGACGGCACCGCGCTGATCGAGGGCACCGCGACGCTGCGCGCGCTCAACCGCAAGCTCGGGCTGTCGCTGCCCGTGGACGGTCCCAAGACGTTGAACGGCCTGATCCTGGAGCACTTGCAGGACATCCCGGAGTCGGGGGTGTCGGTGAAGATCGCCGGCGTGCCGATGGAGATGGTGCAGACCCAGGACCGCGTGATCCGGACCGTGCGGATTTTCCGCCCGCCGCTTGCAGGGTCCGAATCCGGCCCCTGAGCAGAGGTCGGGAGGATTCCGATAGAGCAGCTATTTCCCTCAGTTTCACAGAGGGTTATAAGTGTTTTCTCAGGCTTTACAAAAAGTTGGGCGCGCGGCATCATTGTCCCCGGGTCCCGCCGGGGACCTGCGTGCAGGGGCCTTGGACGGCGCTGCCCGTGACCCGGGCGCGACATCCGGTCCGCCGTCACACGTCCCCGGTCAAACGCCTTGTGCCGCTGCATTCGCGCCCATAACATCGATGCGGATACTCGTTACACCACTCGCCACGAGCCCGCTCGCGCCGCCGCGATGCGCCGAGCGCGGCGGGAGGATGCACGCTTCGCCGAACGTCTTTTCAAGACGCACCGGACAGTAGGAGATACCCATGGCCACCGCCGCAGCCGCAGCAGCCGCCAAGAAAGCGAACGAGATCACCTTCATCTGGGAAGGCAAGGACAGGGCCGGCAAGATCCTCAAGGGCGAGATGCGCGCCGGCGGCGCGACCATGGTCAACGCCACCCTGCGCCGGCAGGGCATCACGGTGACCAAGGTGCGCAAGCAGCGCATCGGCGGCGGCGGCAAGGTCTCGGACAAGGACGTGACGCTGTTCACGCGCCAGATGGCCACCATGATGAAGGCGGGCGTGCCGCTGCTGCAGGCGTTCGACATCGTGGGCAAGGGAAACGCCAATGCGGCGGTGGGAAAACTGCTCATGGAACTCAAGACCGAGGTGGAAACCGGGTCCTCGCTCGCTGCGGCTTTCCGCAAGTATCCACTGCACTTCGACGCACTTTTCTGCAACCTCGTGCAAGCGGGAGAGCAGGCCGGGATACTGGAGACGCTGCTCGACCGGCTGGCGACCTACAAGGAGAAGATCCTCGCCATCAAGTCGAAGATCAAGTCGGCGCTGTTCTACCCGGTCGCGATCATCGTGGTCGCCTTCATCATCACCGCGGTCATCATGATTTTCGTCATCCCGGCCTTCAAGCAAGTGTTCACCAGCTTCGGTGCCGACCTGCCGGCTCCGACCTTGCTGGTGATGGCGATTTCGGACGCCTTCGTGCAGTACTGGTACATCATCTTCGGCGCCATCGGCGGCGGCGTGTACGGGTTCTTCGCGCTGTGGAAGCGCTCGATCCCGGTGCAGATCTTCATGGACAGGACGATGCTGCGCCTGCCCATCTTCGGCGACCTGGTGCGCAAGTCGACGATCGCGCGCTGGACGCGCACGTTGTCGACCATGTTCGCGGCCGGCGTTCCGCTGGTCGAGGCGCTGGACTCGGTGGGCGGCGCCTCGGGCAACTACGTCTACCAGCTCGCCACCAAGCGGATCCAGTCGGATGTCTCCACGGGCACCAGCCTGACGGTGGCCATGCAGAACACCGAGATCTTCCCCAGCATGGTGATCCAGATGGTGTCCATCGGCGAGGAGTCCGGGGCCCTCGACGCGATGCTGGGCAAGGTGGCCGATTTTTTCGAGGCCGAAGTGGACGACGCCGTGGAGGCGCTTTCCTCGCTCATGGAACCGCTGATCATGGTGGTGCTCGGCACGCTGATCGGCGGCATGGTGATCGCCATGTACCTGCCTATCTTCAAGCTCGGCCAGGCCGTCTGATTGGGACGGATCCCGACGCGGTTTTCCTGGAGCCCGGACCGCGGCGCGCGGCCGCGGGCTCGCGCGGCAGTCCCGTGCGGTCCCATCCGGACCGCCGGGGGGAACCGGTGAAGGCGAGCGCGGCGCGGCACCGATGAGCGACGCGTTCGCAGCGCTCGCCTCCCCTGCGGTGCTTCCCTGGCTCGCCCTGGTGCTGGGCCTTTGCGCCGGCTCGTTTCTCAACGTCGTCGTGCACCGCCTTCCGAGGATGATGGAGCGCGAGTGGGTGCAGCAATGCGCGGAACTCCGCGGCGAGGTCGCGCCGGCCGCGGAACCACTGAACCTCTTGGTGCCGCGCTCGCGCTGCCCGTCCTGCGGGCACGGGATCCGCGCGGCCGAAAATGTCCCGGTGCTCTCGTGGCTCTGGCTGCGCGGCCGCTGCTCGGCCTGCCGCGCACCCATTGGCGCGCGCTACCCGGTGGTGGAAGCGCTCGCGGGGCTGGCGGCGGCCGGCTGCGCCGTGCACTTCGGTTTCTCCCCCAAGGCCTTCGCGGCCATGGTGTTCGTGTGGGCCGCCATCGCCATGAGCCTGATCGATTTCGATACCCAGCTGCTCCCCGACTCGCTGACCCTGCCGCTGCTGTGGCTGGGGCTGCTGCTCAACGTCGCGGGAACCTTCACCGACCTCGCGAGCGCGGTGATCGGCGCGGCCTCGGGCTACCTCGTCCTGTGGTGCGTGTACTGGGGCTTCAAGCTGCTCACCGGAAAGGAGGGCATGGGCTACGGAGACTTCAAGCTGCTCGCCGCGATCGGCGCGTGGACCGGATGGAAGATGCTACCGCTGGCGATCCTGCTGTCCTCCTTCATCGGGGCCGTGGTGGGCATCGTACTGATCGTGCTGGCGAAACGGGGCCGCAACGTGCCGATTCCGTTCGGTCCCTACCTGGCGGGCGCAGGCGTCGTCGCCCTGCTCTGGGGGCCGTCCCTCACGCAGCGCTACTTCTCCCAGTTCTGGGCATGAGACGCCCGCACGAGCGCCCCGGGGGCGAATCCCGCGTCGCGATGGGGCAAGAAGACCATCCGTTGAGCGTGCCGCGCTGCCCCACAGGCGCAGTCCGCGGGGCACAGCGGCAGGGCAACCCCGCAGGCGCGCCGGGCCGCGCCTGCGCAAGGGATTCGCTGCGCTGTGACGGGACGGCCCGATGAGCTATGTCGTCGGTCTCACCGGCGGCGTGGGCAGCGGCAAGAGCGCGGCCGCGGACGCATTCGCCCGGCGCGGCATCGCGGTCGTGGACACCGATGCGATCGCGCACCAGCTGACCGGTCCCGCGGGGGCCGCGATGCCCGCGATACGGGAAGCGTTCGGCGACGAGTTCCTGAGGCCCGACGGCGCGCTCGAGCGCGAGCGCATGCGCCAGCAGGTGTTCACCGATCCGGAACGGCGCCGACTGCTGGAATCGATCCTGCACCCGCTCATCCGCGAGGAAAGCGCGCGGCAGGTCGGCTCCGCCCGCAGTCCCTACGTGATCCTGGTGGTGCCGCTGCTGGTCGAGACCGGCGCGGATTTCAGCCGCTACCAGCGCATCCTCGTCGTGGATTGCGACGAGGCCACCCAGGTGGAGCGCGTGATGCGCCGCAGCCGGCTGACCGAGCACGAGGTGCGTCACATCATCGCCGCCCAGGCGGACCGCATGCAGCGTCTGTCACAGGCGCACGACATCATCTCCAACAACGGCACCCTCGCCGAACTCGACGAGCAGGTGGAGTTTCTGCACCGGCGCTATCTCTCGCTCGCCGCCGGCCTGCGCGAGTCCCGGGCGCGGCCCGGGCCCGAGGCAAGCGCAGACGCGCAGCCGCGGCAGGCGGCTGCGCCGGCGCCGACGGTCTCGGCACCGCCCGCGGCAGCGCGCGCCGCTGCGCTCCAGGCCGTTGCCCGAAACGACGGACGCGACGGGGAGCAGGCACGTTCCGCCGGCGGCCGGCACGATGCCTGCGCCCCCGCGCCCGACCCGGTCGCGCTTGTCGCGCGCACGGGTAATGCGGGAGAATCGGCGAAATCGCGCTCAGCGGGCCTCCCGGTGATCGTCTACGAATATCCGCTCAACGAAAGGGTGCGCACGCTGTTGCGCCTGGAAGATCTGTTCGAGCGGATCCGGTTCTTCCTCGCCCGCGACGATGCCCCCGATCACCACGTCGCACTGCTGACCCTGTTCGAGATTCTCGAAGTCGCGAGCCGGGCGGATCTCAAGTCCGACCTGCTCCAGGAACTCGAACGGCAGAAGCAGGTCCTGAGCTCTTTCCGCAGCAACCCGGAGATCAGCGAGGCGGTGCTCGCGCGCGTGCTGGCCGAGGTCGAGCAGTCCAGCCAGTCGCTGTTCGCGATGACCGGAAAGATCGGGCAGTACCTGCGCGAGAACGAGTGGCTGATGAGCATCAAGCAGCGCACCGGCATCCCCGGCGGGGCCTGCGAATTCGACCTGCCCTCCTACCACTACTGGCTTCACAGGGAAAGCGCCGCCCGGATGAGCGACCTCGCCTCCTGGATCAATCCGCTGTTCCCGATCCGCGACGGAACGGCGGTGGTGCTCAAGCTGCTGCGGGAGGGCGGCAAGGCGGTGAAACACGTGGCCCACCAGGGCAGCTTTTCGCAGATGATGGGCGGCCGCGTGGCGCAGATGGTGAGGATCACCCTGCCGCTCGAGTCGCAGTACATCCCCGAGATCAGCGCCAACAAGTACGCGCTGAACATCCGCTTCACCCAGTTCGGCGTCGAGCCGCGGCCGAGGATGGTCGAGAGCGACGTCGAGTTCGAGATGCGCTTCTGCAACCTGTAGGCAGTTCCGCCAAGGTCCGGTAACGTCCGCGCGTTCCCGCCAAGTCACTGTCACGCATAGAAGTTCTGTCCTGTACTGGCCGGCATGGGCGACCGGCATCCGGTCGCTCGCGAGTAGCCCGGCAGGCAGTGAGTAGCCAGAAACGACTCCAGCTACTCACCAGCGGGCAAGAGGACAGGGACGGGAACGATACGCGACGTACAGATCCGCGACTGGATCAATGCAGGCAAAGCGCTGGCGAAATCCGACGGCGACGGGCTCACCTTCACTCTCTCGGCCGGCGGCACCGCGACATGGGTACTGCGTTACCGTCTCGGCGGCAAACAGCGTGAGCTGACACTCGGACGCTATCCCGACGTAGCCCTGGCTGCTGCGCGCAAGCTGGCGGCGGAGAAGCGCGTCGAAGTGCAGCAGGGCGTCGATGTCGCGCGACGCAAGCAACTGGCCAAGCTGGAAGCCGCACGCGAGTGGACGTTCAAGCGCCTCGCCGGAGACTATCTCTCCCGAGCGGGCGAACACCTTGCGGCGCTCACCATCGAAGGAAGGCGGCAGCAGTTGCGCGATTACGTGCATGCGCGCATCGGCCATCTGCCGGCGCGCGAAGTGTCACCGGGCGACATCGTGGACATCGTCGAGCACAGCGGCGAAAACTCGCTGCACGTCGCCCGGCTGGTGCTGATCGCGCTGCGCGAAGTTTTCGCGCACGGCGTGGCTCGCCATGCCGTGGAGGCCAATCC
>JADLDQ010000423.1 GCA_020846575.1 Burkholderiales bacterium | reverse complement strand
GTGAGTCCCTCCCTGCGCCTGTTCAGCCGGGTAGATTGGAGGGGCTGCGATGGGCGCCCACGCCGCGATGGCCGCGAAGACTGAGATCCCGCGCCGGAACCGAACGATGCCGAAGACCGCAAGAACTTTCGCCGATGCTGCAGACGCCGAGCTGCTCGGCGCGATCGGAAGCGCGCAGGACCGCGCCGCCTTCGCCGAACTCTACGAGCGCCACAAGGACAGCGCCTTCGGCCTGATCTTCCACATCGTCCGCGACCGCCAGCGCGCCGAAGACGCCCTGCAAGACGCGTTCCTGAACGTCTGGCGCCACGCCGGCGGCCTGCGCGAAATCGCCAACGCGCGCGGCTGGATCCTGCGCATCGCCGCCAACGAAGCCCTGCGCACGGTGAAAGCCGGACGCCACGCGCGCCGCAATCTGGAATTGGACACGGAACGCCACGAGGCCGCGCCCGAGAGCGGCGAAGCTTCGCCCGTCGATCCGGAGTTGTCCGCCGCGCTGAACGCGCAGCTCGAGAAACTCGAGCCCGAACAGCGCAACCTGATCGCGCTCTACTACGCCGGCAACCTTTCGCAGCGCGAGATCGGCGAGGCGCTCGACATCACGCAGCAGGCCATCAGCCGCAAGATGACCGCGGCGCTGGAAGCCCTGCGCCGCGGCCTCTCGCAGGCCGGCTACGCCGCCGCGCTGCCGCTGCTGGAAGGCGGGCGCCTGGCCGAAGCCCTGGGCGCGCAGCATCCCGCGCCGGCCGCGCTGGGCGCGAAGATGCTGCGCGTACTGAACGCGCCCGCCGAAGCCAGCCGCCGCGCCGCCGCGGTCTCGAGCGGCTCAAGCACGTTCATTGCCGCCGCGGTCCTGATCTGCGCCGCGGCCGCCGCCGGCGCGTACCTGTACCTGAATGGGCGCGGCGATACGCAAGGCACGGCAGCGCGGAATACGGAAACGAAGAACGAACCGAGGACGCCGGATTCCGTGCCTACGCAAAGCGTATCTACGCCACCCGTAACCAAGACGGGCCCGCGCTTCCACAGGAAGTGGGACTTCAACGACGCGCAGCAGCTCGACGAACTCTTC
>JADLDQ010000042.1 GCA_020846575.1 Burkholderiales bacterium | reverse complement strand
TGTTCGTCGCCGGCCACGGCGCGTTCCAGGACGAGAACGGCCGCTCGCTCGCGGGCGACTTCGAAGCGCAGACGCGCCAGACCTTCCGCAACCTGGAGGCGACGCTCGCGCGCGCCGGCGCGACGCTTCGCGACCTCGTCACCATGACGGTGTTCATCGGCGACTCGCGGCACGGCACGCGCTTCACCGACATCCGGCGCGAGATATTCGGGACGGATTTCCCCGCGAGCGCGCTCATCACCTGCGCCGGTTTCGCCAGACCCGAGATGATGGTGGAGATCCAGGCGATCGCGGTGATCGCGGACTGAGTCACATGGCGCGAGGGGCTGCCCGCCCCTCGCGTTTCCCCGACCTGCCCGATGCGCCTTCAATCCAGCCTGAGCTTGGCGATCTTCACCAGCTCGGCGCTCTGGGCAAGGTCGCGCTTCATGAAGGCGAGGAACTCCTCCACGGTGCCGCCCGTCGGCGTGAGCGCCATCGGCTGGAAGTACCTCGCGGTCCAGGCCGGGTCCTTCACCAGGCGGTTCACCTCCGAGTTCCAGCGCCGGATGATCGCCTCGGGCGCCTTCGCAGGCAGGAACACCGCGACCCAGTTCCGGAAGTCCAGGTCGTAGCCCTGTTCCCTGAGCGTGGGCACCTGCGGCAGCGGTGCGAAGCGCTCGCCGTTGGTGACCACCGAGAGCAGCCTCACTTTGCCAGCCTTCACGTGCGGCAGCAGCACGCCCGGGCTGTTGGTATTGACGTGCACCTCACCGGCGATGAGCGCGCGGATCATGTCGGGCGAACCCTTGTAGGGTACGTGGGTGAACTTGGCACCGGTCTTCGCCTGGAACCATTCCATGTAGAGATGCGAAGAGCTGCCGGTACCGAGCGAGGCCCAGTTGAGCGCGCCCGGCTTGGCGCGGCCGAACTCGACCAGTTCCTTCACCGAGTTCACCGGGACGCCGGCGCTGACGGCGATCGAGGTGTCGAGCACGCCCACGTGCACGACGGGTGCGAGATCGCGCTGCGGGTTGAAAGGCAGCCGGGAGTAGGCGAAGGGGTTGAGCGAGATGATCACGCCCGCCGGAAAGCACACGGTGTAGCCGTCCGCTTCGGCCTTCGCGCAGGCCTCGACGCCGATGTTGCCGTTCGCTCCGGGGCGGTTCTCGACCACGATGGCCTGGCCCCAGGAGGGCGAGAGCGTCTGGGCGATGGCGCGGGCGGCATTGTCCACCACGCCTCCGGGCGGGAAGGGCACGATCATGCCGATGGGCCTGGTGGGGTAGGCCGGCTGCGCGAGGCAGGCGCCGGCGAGCGCCCAGGCTGCAAAACCCGCAGCCGCGCTGACCGCGGAACGCCGGTGTTGGGGCGCTTGCATCGTTCGATCCTTTCGAAAAGGTCGGCGAAAAGTCGGGCCCCGGGAGCAAGCGCGTGAACGAATGCGCGTCGCCGCCACCCGGCCGATTGTAGCGAGGGAGTCTGTAGCGAGGGAGTCTGTAGCGAGGGAGTCTGTAGCGAGGGAGTCCGGCCACGGCTTCTTCGCGAACTCACCGCGAAGTGAAGGCACGACCCGACGAAGCGTACCCGGGTGACGGCAAGGGGTAAGGTGCGGCTCGGGACGCGCCCGATGCCGTGATGACCGCTCTGGCGCCGGCCTGGGTCGCCGGAAACATTCCTTACATTTTGCTGTCAAAAGCCACAGCGCGATCCCCCGCGCATCGAAATTCTCTCGACACAATGACAAGGAGACCGTCATGAGCGATGGAATCAAGTCAGTGCTTACGCCAGCAGAGTCACAAGAGGAAACCCAGCAGATTCATGGAGTTTCGCGCCGCCAGTTCGTCCACGCGGCGGGGGCCGCAGGGCTTGCCGCGAGCGTCGGACCGTTCATTCTCCCGCGCTCGGCGCGGGCCGCGGGCAAGACGCTGAAGATCCTTCAATGGGCGCACTTCGTGCCGGCATACGACAAGTGGTTCGACAACGAGTACACCAGGCGCTGGGGCGAGAAGAACGATACCCAGGTCATCGTCGATCACGTCGGCATTCCCGCGATCAACTCGCGCGCCGCGGCCGAGGTTTCGGCTCAGAAAGGGCACGATCTGTTCATGTTCCTGTGGCCGGCACCGACCTACGAGACGCAGGTCATCGACCACAGTGAGATCTACCAGGAGTGCGAGCGCAAGCACGGCAAGGCGATCGATCTCGCGGTGAAGAGCACCTACAACCCGAAAACCAGGAAGTACTTCGGCTTCTCCGACAGCTTCGTGCCCGACCCGGTGAACTACCGCATCGACCTGTGGGGCGAGGCCGGCATGGAGAAGGGGCCCGCGAGCTGGGACGACGTGCTCAAGGTCGGCAGGAAGATCAAGGACAAGCGCAACATCCCGGTCGGCATAGGGCTCTCCGCCGAGCTCGACACGGCGATGGCGATGCGCACCAGTCTCTATGCGTTCGGCGGCTCGGTGCAGGATCAGCAAGGCAGGGTGACCCTCGACTCCAAGCGCACGCTGGAAGCGGTCAAGTTCGTCCAGGCGCTGCGCAAGGAAACCATGACCCCGGAAGTCCTGGCGTGGGATGCGTCCTCCAACAATCGGGCGCTGCTTGCCGGCAAGCTGTCGCTGTGCCTCAACGCGATCTCGACCACGCGCGCGGCGGAAAACGAGAAGCTGCCCATCGCCGACCAGCTCGGGCTCACCAAGGCGCTGAGAGGTCCGGTGCGCGCCATCGGGCTGGAGCACGTGATGGACTGCTACGTGATCTGGAATTTCGCCGAGAACAAGGAAGGCGCGAAGAAATTCCTGGTGGACTACATCGACGACTTTCTCGACGGCTTCAAGGCGAGCCAGTACTACAACTTTCCGTGCTTCCCGAAGACCGTGCCGGACCTGCCGAAGATGCTGGCCGCCGACCCGCACATGCCACGGGGCAAGTACAGCGTGCGGGGCGACGTTCTGAACTGGGCGACCAACGTCGGCTATCCCGGATACGCCAACGCGGCGGTGGACGAGATCTTCAATACCTGGGTGATCAATACCATGTTCGCCAAGGCGGCAAGCGGCGCCATGTCGCCCGAGGCCGCGATCAAGGAAGCCGACACCAAGTGCAAGGCGATCTTCGCCAAGTGGCAGGCGAAAAAGCTGGTTTGACATCGCCCTGGTGACGGCCGCGCCCGTGCGCGCGCCGTCGCGGCGTGTGGACGGGCGCGGAGCCGTCCGTCCAGCGTGCAAAC
Source organism: Burkholderiales bacterium (assembly GCA_020846575.1). GTDB lineage: Bacteria > Pseudomonadota > Gammaproteobacteria > Burkholderiales > SG8-39 > JADLDQ01. The sequence continues at coordinate 15,102 of JADLDQ010000042.1, read as the reverse complement.
CCCGGGGAGGCGGCAGGGGCAAATGGCCACCGTAGAAACGCGCGCGCTGACCAAGCGCTTCGAGGCGAGCAACGCCGTCGACGCTGTCGACCTCCTGGTGAAGGAGGGCGAGTTCCTGGTGCTGCTGGGTCCGTCCGGCTGCGGCAAGACCACGCTCTTGCGCATGCTGGCCGGACTGGAGACACCAACCTCCGGCGACGTACTGATCGGCGGCGAAGTCGTCACCGGCTTGGCGCCGCGCGCGCGCAACGTCGCCATGGTGTTCCAGAGCTACGCGCTCTACCCGCACCTGTCGGTGCGCGGGAACATCGCCTTCCCGCTGCGGGCGGCGGGTGCGCACAGGGACGAGATCGCGAACAAGGTCGAAACGGCGGCCACGATGTTCGGCATCCAGTCGCTGCTGCAGCGCAAGCCGCGCCAGCTCTCGGGCGGCGAGCGCCAGCGCGTGGCGCTCGCACGCGCGGTGGTGCGCAATCCGGTGGTTTTCCTGCTCGACGAGCCGCTCTCCAACCTGGACGCCAAGCTGCGTGCTTCCGCGCGTGACGAGCTGCAGCAGTTTCAGCGCCGGCTCGGCACCACGACCGTGTATGTCACGCACGACCAGGTCGAGGCGATGGGGCTGGGTGAGCGCATCGCGGTGCTCGATCGCGGCCGCATCCGCCAGCTCGGCACGCCGCTCGAGGTCTATCACGACCCCGCCGACACTTTCGTGGCCACGTTCATGGGAAGCCCGCCGATGAATCTGATGGAGACCGACCACGTCATCCGTGGATTCCGGCCCGAGCACTGTCTTCCGCGCGAGGTGCTGGGCGATGGCGGCGAGATCACGCCGTTTGCGCTCACCGTGACCCGCATCGAATACCTCGGCGCCGACCGGTTGATTTACGGCACGCTGGAAGCGCCGAACCCGGCCGCCAGGGTTATCGCGCGGCTGCCTTCGACGATTACGCTGCCGATCGAGAGCGGCAAACGCTACGAGTTCGCGGTGCGCACCCGCGAGATCAAGTACTTCGACCGGGAAACCGGGCTCAAGCGCGCGCCAACCGCAGCATGAGCGCCTCGATCGCACGGCAGAGGGCAGCCGCGGGGCGCAATCGGCCCTGGTGCGACGACGAGGCGTTGCTGGGGCGCATGCTGCTGGCGCCGGCGGTGATCTACATCACTGCGCTGGTGGGATTTCCATTCTTCCTCGCCATCTTCTACAGCCTGAGCGACGCCACCGTCGGCAGCACCACGCTGCATTTCGTCGGGCTGCGCAACTACGAAGGCATACTCCAGGACCCGACGTTCTGGCGCTCGCTGCAGAATGCGATCGTGTTCACCCTGATCTCCCAGGCGCTGGTGGTGGTGCTGGGCAAGATCCTCGCCATGGCGCTCTACGGGGACTTCCGCGGTAAATGGCTGGTGCGGCTGCTGATCCTGCTGCCGTGGGTGGCGCCGATGTCGCTGGGCAGCATCGGCTGGCTGTGGATCTTCGATCCGGTCTACAGCATCATCAACTGGAGCGCGCGCGCCCTGCACATCTTCGGCCCCGAGATCTGGCCGGTCTGGCTCGGGCAACCGGATCTGGCGATGGCTTCGGTCATCCTGGTCGACGTGTGGCGGCTGCTCCCGCTCGCCACGGTGATCATCCTCGCCGGACTCTCCGCGATCCCGCAGGACATCCACGATGCGGCGCAGGTCGACGGCGCGGGATTCTGGCGACACCTGTTCATGATCAACATTCCGCTGGTGATGCCGATCATGCTGGTCGCGCTCCTGTTCGGCATCGTGTTCACCTTCACGGACATGATCGTGATCTTCGTGCTGACCCGCGGCGGACCGTTCGACACCACGCAGGTGATCGCGAGCTACAGCTTCTTCACCGGCGTACAGGGCGGTGATCTCGCCGCCGGCGCGGCGATTTCGCTGTTCCTGTTCCCGGTCCTGGCGGCGGTCGCGGTGGTGTTCCTCACCCTCGCGCGGCGCGCGGAGGTGGCCTGATATGAAAGCGATGCCGCAGGCAGCGCTTTCCCGATTCCGGGGAGCACGAGGGGGTGTGCCCCCTCGTGGTGCGGGAACCTGAGGTGAGCGCTCCCCGATTCGGTGTGAAACACCGGCTCGCACGCGGCGGTCACGTCCTGATCCTCGCGGCCTTCGTCACCTTCCTCGCGTTCCCGTTCTACTGGATGGGGCTCACCACGTTCAAGCAGACCAGGGACCTGATCGACATCACGCACAATCCTTTCGTGTTCAATCTGCCGCCGACGCTGGAGAACCTGCGCGTCCTGTTCTACGACACCCAGTTCGGGCAGTGGATCATCAACACCGTGGAGGTCGGCGCCCTGGTCACCTTGATCACGCTGCTGCTGGCGCTGCCCGCGGGCTACGCGCTGGCGCGACTGTCGGGACGCTGGGGACAGCGCCTGGGGATCGCCATCTTCCTCACCTACCTGATTCCGCCCACCATCCTGTTCATTCCGTTTTCCCGCATCATCGGGAGTCTGGGCCTGCAGGATTCGCTGTGGTCGCTGGTGCTGGTCTATCCCAGCTTCACGGTGCCGTTCTGCAGCTGGCTCTTGATGGGCTTCTTCAAGTCGATCCCGCGCGACATCGAAGAGGCGGCGATGATCGACGGCCTGAGCCGCCTGGGCGCCTTCGTCCGGGTGGTGGTGCCGATCTCCTCCGCCGGCATCCTCACCGTGGTGATCTTCACCCTCACGCTGGTCATGCAGGAATTCGTCTACGGCCTCACCTTCATCACCACTTCCTCGCACTACACGGTGAGCGTCGGCGTACCGACTTTTCTGGTGCGCGGCGACGTGTATTTCTGGGGCTCGCTGATGGGCGCGTGCCTGATCGTCAGCCTTCCGGTCGCGCTGCTCTACAACATCTTCGTGGAACGCTTCGTGGCCGGGTTCACCGTCGGGGCGGTCAAGTAAGGCGCCGGCGCGTTGCGGGCTGCCACGGCAGCGCGGTGCGCTCGGCAAGGCAGTGGACTGCTGGCGCGCGACCTCGAAGGCGGACCCCGTGGCGCTCTTGTACCGCGAGCGCCGGGGACTTGCCCGACCCGGGCCGCGCTTCTGGGACAAAATGCGGCTGCGGCCCGGCATCGAGCACGCGTCGTTGCCCGCGGTGGGCTGAACGGGGCGCCGTTGACGCGTGTGGAGCACGTCCCCGGCCGTCCCCGGCCGTTTTCGATGGTGACGAGGCGCACGCGCATGAACCCCCCCAAGGCCGGTGAACGCATCCACCGCGGCGAGATGACCCGCCGCGACTTCCTGTGGCTCGTCTCCGCGGCCGGCTCTGCCGCGGCCGTTCCGGCGCTGTCGGGCTGCGCGGCCCATCCGGTCACCGGCCGGCAGATGCTGGTCGGGCTGAGCGAGGAACAGGAGCTCGGCCTGGACCGCCAGCGCTCGCCGCACCAGATATCCAGGGACTTCGGCGCGACGCGGGACCCCGGATTGAACCGGTACGCAGCCGAGGTCGGATCCTCGCTCTCATCGCGCTCGCACCGCCCCGCGGTGCCGTATTCCTTCCGCGTCGTCAACGCCAACTACATCAACGCCTACGCGTTTCCCGGCGGCACCATCGCCGCCACGCGCGGGATCCTGCTCGAGATGCAGAGCGAAGCGGAGTTCGCGGCGCTGATGGGGCACGAGATCGGCCACGTCAACGCGCGCCACAGCGCGCAGAGCGCGGGGCAGGGCCTGCTCGCCCAGATCGCGGTCGCGGGCGTGGCGATCGCCGCTGGCGCCTCGGAGCGCTCGGCGGCCTACGCGCCGCTGATCCAGATCGCGGGCACCGTGGGCGCGAGCGCACTGCTCGCGTCTTACTCGCGCGAGAACGAACGCGAGGCGGACGGCCTGGGCATGGAGTACATGACTCGCGCCGGCTACTCGCCCGACGGGATGGTGGGTCTCATGGGGGTGCTGGTGCGCCAGTCGAGGCACAAGCCGGGCATGCTCGACACCATGTTCAGCTCGCATCCCGTGTCGAGCGAGCGGCTCGCCAGCATGCAGGCCGACGCCGCCGGCCGGTACGCCGGTTTCCGGGCGGGGGGCCTCGGGCGCGAGCGCTACATGGACCGCACCGCGGGCCTGCGCTCGCTGAAACCCGCCATCGAGGAGCAGCAGAAGGGAGAGCGCCTCATGGCGAGGAAGAGCCTGGGCGAGGCGGAGGCTCATTTCGCGGCCGCGCTCCAGGCCGCGCCGGACGACTACACCGGGCTTTGCCTGATGGCCAGATGCCAGGTCGCCCAGCGGCGCTACGAGCGCGCCAGGGTGTACGCCGCGCAGGCGCGCCAGATCTACCCCGGCGAGCCGCAGGCCATGCAGCTCTCGGGAGTGGCCCGCATGGCGTTGAAGGACTACCCGGCGGCTTACCAGGAGTTCGATGCCTACGAGCGCGCGCTGCCGGGGGACGCGAATGCGGCCTTCCTCAAGGGTGTTTCGCTCGAGGCCATGCAGAACCGCCCCGCCGCCGCGCGCGAGTACCAGCGCTACCTGCGGGTGGTTCAGAGCGGCAGCCAGGCGCGGCACGCCGCCACGCGGCTGAGGGACTGGGGCTACGCGAAGTAGCATCCGTGGCGGACGAACCGGCCGGCGAGGCCTCGTCGTGTACTGACGCAAGTCCAGGCGAAAGGAGGAGGAGGAGATGACCCCTGACCTGAAGCGAGCGGTTCGACCCTGGTTCGCCGCGATCGCCCTGCTCGTCGTGGCCGGTGCACCGAGCGCCCAGCCCTACCCGTCCAGACCCATCCGCTGGATCGTTCCCTTTGCCCCGGGGGGCGGCCTGGACATCATCACGCGGGCCTATGCGCCGCACCTGGGGAACTCGCTCGGGCAGCCGCTGGTGGTCGAGAACCGGCCTGCGAATGCCGGCATCCTCGCCCTGGAACTGGTGGCCAGGTCGGCGCCGGACGGCTACACGCTGCTCACCTTCGGACCGAGCACGCTGGTGAACAACAGGTACATCTACGCCGACATCAAGTACGACGCGGAGAAGGATTTCGCCCCCGTCACCATGCTCGCCGATGCGCCCATCGCCCTGTACGTGAACGCTTCGGTTCCCGCGCGCACGCTGGGCGAGTTCATCGCCCTTTCCAGGCAACCGGGCTCGAAGCTCAACTACGGCGCGCCGGGGCACGGGCACATCTTTCACCTGGCGATGGAACTGCTCAAGGAGCGCACCGGCGCGGACATCCAGTTCGTGCCCTACAAGGGCAGCGCGCCGATGAACCAGGACCTGGTCGCCGGGAACATCCAGGCGGCGTTCAACCCGGTGGTGCGTTCGCTGCTTTCCCTGGTCAGGGCCGGCAAGATCCGCGCGCTGGCGGCGGGAGGCGATCAGCGCCTGCGCGACCTGCCCGAGGTGCCCACGGCCGCCGAGCAGGGGGTCAGGGACTATTACGCGGTAGGCGGATTCGCGCTCTACGCCACCGGGGGCACGCCGCGCGACATCGTCGCGCGGATCAACCAGGAGACCGTCGCCGTGTCCAGACATCCCGAGGTGGTGAAGGTCCACGACGCCCAGAACCTGCTGATCGCGGTGGGCGCGCCGGAAGAACTGGCGGCGCGGCAGAAGCGCGAACACGAGATCTGGGCGCCGCTGATCAAGCGGCTCGGAATCAAGGCGCAGTAGCCGTGCGCAAGCCGCGCCGCGGCGAGGGTGGGCGCGCGCTCCGGCACGGGCATCGCTCGCGCCGGACCACGGCGTCGAGCAGTCGTCGCGCCGGCGTCGAGTCGGGCAGCGTTGCGAGGCCGTTGTTGCGTGGAAACCGCACTCGATGGAGGGAATCGCGATGACACATACCCCGCGGAAGAAAGCTGCGCGCAAGCCCGCGTCCGAGCCCCAGGCGAAGCGCACCGCGCGCGCGGCCCGGCGCGGTTTGCTGCTGGTCGCGACGCGCAAGGGCGCGTGGCTGTTCCACGGCGACTCGGCGCGGCGCTCCTGGCGCGCGGACGGCCCGCATTTCCTCGGCCACATCGTCCACCACCTGGTGCTCGACCCGCGCGACGGGCGCACGCTGCTCGCCGCGGCGAAGACCGGCCACCTCGGTCCTACCCTGTTCCGGTCCACCGACCTGGGCCGCCGCTGGAAAGAGTCCTCGCGCCCGCCTGCCTTCGCCAGGGCCGGGGAAGGCGCGCCCTCCGGGCTGCCCGGCCGCGCCGTCGACCACATCTTCTGGCTGACGCCGGGCCACGCCAGCGAGCCGGGCGTGTGGTACGCCGGGACTTCGCCCCAGGGCCTGTTCCGCTCCGAGGACGGCGGGCAGACCTGGGCGCCGTTCTCCATGATCAACGACGATCCCCGCTACCGTGCCTGGATGGGCACGGTGCAGGACGGAACCCCCGACGGGCCGAAACTGCACTCGATCATCGTCGATCCCAGGGATCCCGCTCACCTGTACTTCGCCATGTCGGGAGGCGGCGTGCACGAATCGACCGATGCGGGGAAGAGCTTCGCGCCCCTGGTGCAGGGGATGGAGGTGGTGCCGGGGTTCGATCCGTCCGACATCACCTTCCACGACCCGCATTGCGTGCGCATCTGTCCCGGCAACCCGGACCGGCTCTACCAGCAGAACCACTGCGGCATCTACCGGCTCGACCGTCCTTCGAGCCAGTGGGTGCGGATCGGGAAATCCATGCCCAGACGGGTGGGCGACGTCGGCTTCACCATGGTGGTGCATCCGCGCGACGAGGACACGGCCTGGGTGCTGCCCATGGACGCAACCAGCGTGTGGCCGCGCACCAGCCCCGGGGGCAGGCCCTCGGTGTACGCGACACGCAACGGCGGCAGGACCTGGCAGCGCCAGGACGCAGGACTGCCTTCGGGGCAGGCGTGGTGGACGGTGAAGCGCCAGGCGATGTCAGCCGACGCGCGCGACCCGGTGGGCCTTTACTTCGGCACCACCGGCGGCGAAGTGTGGGCGAGCCGCGACGAGGGCGCACGCTGGGGTTGCATCGCGCGCCACCTGCCGGAGATCTACGCGCTGGAGACCGCGGAGCCGGCATGAGCGCGAAAGGCCGCCCCGAGCGCGAACCCCTGGCGCGAAGCGACCGGGCAGTCCAATGAGCAGCGGCTCTGCCGGCCAGGGCGCACCGCCGCGAGCCGGGCGATGAAGGTGCTCATTCCCACACCGCTGCTGTCCTACACCGGGCAACGGGAAGTGGACGCGCACGGAGCGAGCCTCGCCGAAGTGCTCGCGGACCTGGATCGCCGCTACCCGGGTTTGCGCTTCCGGATCGTGGACGAACAGGACCGGCTGCGCGGCCAGATGCGCTTCTTCGTCAACGGCGAGCAGTGCTTCGACCTCGCGCAGCCGCTGGCGCGCGGGGACTCGGTGCAGATCGTGCAGGCCTTGAGCGGGGGTTGAGCGAAGCGCTCACTTCGAGTAGTCGAAGAATCCCCGCCCGCTCTTTCTGCCCAGGTATCCCGCTTCGACCATCTCCGAAAGGAGCGGCGCCGGCCGGTACTTCGGGTCCTTGAAGCCTTCGTAGAGAACCTGCATCACCGCCAGTTCCACGTCCAGCCCGATGAGGTCCGCGAGCGCTAGCGGACCGATGGGGTGGTTCGCGCCCGCTTTCATCGCCTCATCGATCTGCTCGGCGCTCGCCAGGCCCTCGGCGAGCGCGAACACCGCTTCGTTGATCATGGGGCACAGCAGCCGGTTGACGACGAACCCGGGGGAGTTCCTCACCTGCACCGGGGTCTTGCCGAGCTTTCTGGCCAGCGCCTCGAGCGCGTCGTAGGTCTCCTGCGAGGTCTGCAGGCCGCGGATGATCTCGACCAGCGCCATCACCGGCACCGGGTTGAAGAAGTGCATGCCGATCACCCGCTCGGCGCGCCGGGTGCCGGCGGCGAGCCGGGTGATGGAGATGGAGGAGGTGTTGGTCGCGAGCACCGTCCCGGCGGGCAGGAGTTCGTCCAGCTGGCGGAAGATCTTCTGCTTGAGCTCGAGGTTCTCGGTGGCGGCCTCGATCACGAGTTCGCAGCCCTTCACCGAGGCGAGGTCCGCCGCGGGGTGGATGCGCGCGAGCGCGGCCGCCTTGTCGGCGGCGCTGAGTTTTTCCTTCTTCACCAGGCGCTCGAGGCTGCCCGCCACGGCGCCCATCGCCCGCTCGAGCTGGGCCTGGGAGACATCGGTGAGCGCGACCTCGAAACCTGCCTGGGCGAAGCACTGGCCGATGCCGCCGCCCATGACGCCGGCGCCGACCACGCCGATTCTGGTGAATTCCATGGCATTCCTTTCGTTGATGCGGATGGCGCAGAGCCTATAACCAGGCGCTGGATCCCGTCTTGATCCAGCTTAAGATCGCGCCACGCCGCCCCCGACTTGCATTTGCGCGGCGCCCGCCCCATCGTTCGCACCGACTCCCCGAACGGGCGCAGGCCCGAATCACCATGAGCGTCTTCATCCTGGGCATGATCGTCTTCTTCGGCGTGCACTCGCTGCGTATCTTCGCGGAGGGTTGGCGGCGGCGGTGGATCGAGCGCATCGGGCCACGGCCGTACAAGGGCATCTATTCGCTCCTGTCGCTGGCGGGCTTGGCGCTGCTCGTCCGGGGCTACGGCCAAGTGCGAGGGGCGCCGGTGGCGCTGTGGGACCCGCCCGCCTGGACGCGGCATCTCGCGTCGCTCGTGGTGCTCGCCGCCTTCGTGTTGATGGCGGCGGCCTACGTGCCGCGTAACCGCATCCGGATCGCACTCGGGCACCCGATGATCCTCGGGGTGACGCTCTGGGCGCTGGCGCACCTTGCCGCCAATGGCACGCTCGCCGGCGCGCTCCTGTTCGGCGCGTTTCTTGTCTGGGGCATCTTCGACTACCGGGCTGCGCGCCTGCGGGGTCGGCCGGCAGGACAAGCCCGCGCCGGCGGCGGGCTCGCCGGCGATGCCGGGACGCTGGCCACGGGTGTGATCGCGTGGGCGGTGTTCGCGTTCTGGCTGCACGCGGCGTTGATCGGCGTCGCGCCCTTCGGCTGAGCGTCGAGGCGCCAGCCGTTCCCGTGCCGCCGGCCGCGGCTCCCCGGCGAGCCCGGCCAGCGCAGCCTTCAGTCCATGGCGGACGAAATCGGTCGCGGACGAGCCTTCGAGCCGGGCCGCTCTCTGGATCCGGGCCTCGGGCTCGGATTCGATCTTGACGTTCGGCATGGCGGCCCCGCGTCTGTGACACCAGCACTGTTGCCGCGCCGCGCGTGAGCGCGGCGAACGCTCCCGTTGTGATAGACCTTCAGAACCGGCGCCGTGTTGCCGATACGCCGAGGAATGGGGTGAAGGCGACTCGAAGCCGCCTGCTGCCCGCCGGAACAACGCACTGTGGGTGGCCGCGCCGGGACCTGGCTGGCATGTCCATGAACGACGAGACCTTCGTGCCGCCGGGCACGCCAGCGCTCGCGCCGCCGCCCGGCGTCGCCCGAGGCGAGGCGAGCGGCCAGCACCGGAACATCGGACGCTTTCCCATCCTGTCGGAGATCGGACGGGGCGGGCAGGCCACGGTCTACCTGGGCGCCGACCCGGAACTGGACCGGCGCGTCGCGATCAAGCTGCTGCGCGCAGCCGACGACGGGCCCGTCGCGCTGGCGCGGCTCCTCGAGGAAGGCCGCAACCTCGCTCGCCTGCGCCACCCGCACATCGTCTCGCTGTTCGAGTGCGGCCGCCACGCCGGCCGCCCCTACCTGGTCTTCGAGTACGTCGACGGGAGCACCCTGGCCGCCGTTTTGCAGGAGCGCGGCAAGCTGCCGCCGCAGGAGGCGCTCGATCTCACCTGCAGGATCGCCGAGGGCCTGGCGCACGCGCACGCGCAAGGCGTGAGTCACCTGGACCTGAGCCCCGGCAACATCATGATCGACCGGGACGGCGTGCCCCGGATCATGGACTTCGGGCTGTCGCGGCTGCGCACGCGCGACGCCGATGCGAGCGTCGTCGCGGGCACGCCGCGCTGGATGGCCCCGGAGCAGTACGACGGCGGCGCGCTCGGCGCGCACACCGACGTGTTCGCGCTCGGACTCATCGCCTACCGGATGCTGACCGGCGTGCCCGCGTACCGCGTGCTCGGTTTCGAGGAACTCGCGCGCTCGGCGCTTCGCGACACCATCGACTTCGAGTGCCTGCGCCGGCACGGCGTGAACGGCGAGTTCGAGGCGGCGCTGAGGGCGGCGCTCGCGCGCGAGGTCGCGCAGCGAATCCCGGATGCCGCGGCGCTGCTCGGCCGGCTCAGGGCGGGCGGGGGCGGCGCGAGAGCGCCCAGGCACGCGACGGTCGAGTTCCTGCTGCGGCGCATGCAGACGAAGAAGGGCTTTCCCGCCCTGTCGGCCAGCCTCGCGGCGGTGAACCAGATGACCGCGCCCGAGGGCAACGTTTCCACCGGCGAGCTGGCGAGCGCGGTGCTGCGCGACCTGAGCCTCGCCGGGGGTCTGCTGCGGCTGGCGAACTCGGCCTACTACGGCGTGCCCGGTCGCGAGATCAGGACCGTCACCGAGGCGATCACGCGGCTCGGCTTCGAGCAGGTCCGGCAGGCCTGCAACGCGCTCTTGTACGCAGCCCGCCTGGAAGACGCCGATCCGGTACGGGCCCGGCTGCTGCGCGACGCCAAGATCGAGAGCTTCGTCGCCGCGCTCATCGCCCGCCATCTCGCCGCGGGCGCCGGCCCCGGCGTCGCGGAGGAGGCCTTCCTGTGCGGCATGTTCCGCTGCCTGGGCGAGACGCTGACGCTGTACTGCTTTCCCGAGGAATACGCGGCGATCGCGGAGGCCTGCGCGAACGGCGCCGAGCGCTCGCACGCCTACCGGGAGGCGCTGGGCATCTGCGCGCACGAGATCGGCATGGCCGTCGCGCGCGAGTGGAAGCTTCCCGACACGCTGGTTCAGAGCATGCGCCCGCTGGAGGCATCGCCGGTGCCGGCGCCGGCGTCGCGCGCCGATCGCCTGCTCGTGTTCGCCGGCTTCGGAAACGAGCTGTGCCAGCTGGGCACGCGCGTGGATGCCGTTTGCCGCGACGCGGCGCTCGACGAACTCGCCGGGCGCTACGGTGAGTGCTTCGAGGTGACGCCATCGGCCGCGCGGCACCTGCTGTGCGCGGCAGTGGAGAAGTTCCGCCAGTTCGAACCGATACTGGGCGTGCGCGCCGCCGACAGCACGGCGCTGCGGCGACTCTACGATTGGAGCGCGCAGGTCCCGCAGGAGATCGACGCCGCGAGCGCGAGCGCCGGACCGGGAGAGCCGCAGCCGGCCCCGGCCGCCGTCGCGTCCCGCGATCGGCCGAGCGCCGCAGAGGCGCCGCGCCCTGCGCGGCAGCGCGAAGCCTCGCGCTCGAAGTGGTCGCCGCGCCGCCTGCTGCGTTTCATCTTCCGGCGGCAGGCGCTGCGCGCGGACTGAAGCGTCCGGCAGGCGCGCGACGCCCCGGTGCGCCGAAGCGCGGCAGGCGCCCGGCGGTGCTCCGCGCACACCTTGCATTATCAATTTGGTACTTTGATAATGCAAGGTATGAAGCGTGCCTACGAGAGCCTGCTGCGAGCCCTTCTGAAGACCTTCCCCTGCGTCGCCCTGCTCGGCGTGCGCCAGTGCGGCAAGACCACCTTGCTCGGGACGCTGCCGGAAGGCTGGAAGCATTTCGACCTGGAGCGCCGGGCGGATCACGCTCTCATCTCACGCGATCCGGACACCTTCTTCCGGGTTCATCCCAGGCGGGTGTCGATCGACGAGGCGCAGGTGCTGCCGGAAATCTTCGCCGCGCTGCGGGTGGCGATCGACGCGAACCGCGCCGAGAAGGGCCGGTTCGTCATCACCGGCTCGAGTTCACCGGCGCTGCTGCGTTCGGTGTCGGACAGCCTGGCCGGTCGCGTCGGCATCATCGAGATGGCGCCGTTTTCCTGGAGCGAAGTCACGCGTACGAGCGGGCGCGACTCGTTCCTGCGCCGCCTCCAGCAGAGCAAGGCCGCACCGCGAGCCCTGGTCGACGGTCTGAAGCCGCGAGGCGATCTCGCGCAGGCCCATCGGTTCTGGTTTCGCGGCGGGTTCCCGGAGCCTTGGCTGAGTCAGGGCGGCACGCACCGGGCGCGCTGGGTGGAGCAATACATCCAGACCTACCTGTTCCGCGACGTGAGGCGCCTTTTCCCTGGGCTGGACGACGTGCGTTTCCGGCGGTTTCTCGGGATGCTGGGGGGGCTGTCCGGCAGGATCATCAACTACGCCGAGGTGGCGCGGGCGCTCGGCGTCTCCCAACCCACGGCGCGCGACTACTTCGCCATCGCGCACGGCACGTTCGTGTGGCGCGCAATGCCGGCGTACGCGCGCAACGCGGTCAAGCGCATCGTGAAGCACCCGCGGGGCTACCTGCGGGACAGCGGGCTCCTGCACGCGCTGCTGCACGTTCCTGATATCGGCGCGCTGCAGAGCCATCCCCAGATGGGCGCTTCGTGGGAGGGTATGGTCATCGAGGAGATCCTGCGCCAGTTGAACGCCCTCGGGGCGGCGCACGAGTACGCCTACTACCGCACGGGCGCCGGGGCCGAGGTGGACCTGGTGATGGAAGGAAGCTTCGGGCTGGTTGCGCTGGAGATCAAGCACACCTCCGCGGTGGGAGGACGCGAGCTGCGCGGTCTGCGGGACTTCATGATCGAGCACAAGGCGCGCCTGGGGGTGGTGCTCAACAACGACCTCGCGCCCCGGCTCTACGAAGACGATCTGATCGGCCTGCCCTTCACGCATCTCTGAAGGCGGGGAGCGCGCCGCCGGAACCCGAGTCGTCGAGCAGACCGTGCTGCTGGTCACCGGCGCGTACCCGGTGCAGGCAGCCATGCACAAGTCGTGCCGTTCGACCCCATACGCGAGATCGCCATGGTGTCTATGGTGACCTCCTATCCCTTCGTGCTCACGGTGCCGGCGACTTCCCCGGTGCGCACGGTGGCCGAGTTGATCGCGCTCGCCAAGGCGAATCCCGGCAAGCTCAACTACTCCGGTTCGGGAGTGGGTTCGGTGCACCACCTCGCCTCGGAACTGTTCAACTCCATGGCGGGCACCGAGATCGTGCACGTTCCGATGAAGGGCGGCGCCGGCGAGTTGACCGAGCTGATGGCCGGCCGGCTGGACGTCCTTTTCGAGGCGACCACGCTGACCATTCCTTGCATCAAGTCGGGGAAGATTCGCGCGGTGGCGATCACCTCTCGTGATCGCACCAGCCTGTTGCCCGGGGTCGCACCCGTTCACGATGCACTGCCGGGTTTCGACGTGATCTCTTTCAGCGGGCTGGGCGTGACCGGCGGCACACCGGCCGCGAGCAGCGCCGAGGAGATGAAGTTCTTCGTGGAGCGTGAGATCGCGAAATGGAACCGCATGGTCGACTCGCGCGGGATCGAAAGGCAGCAGCTCCGGAGTCGGCGCCGGCTGGGGCACGAGAAGCGAGGGGCTGCTCGCCCCTCGCCCTGCCTCGACTTCAGGGAAAGCTGCGCTTTCCCTCCGGCATGCGCTCCCGGCTGTCGCCTCCAGGCGACGGATACACACTGTTGCAACTGATACAACTTCCGGGTCGATCCCCGCCGCGTACCGGGCGTTGAATGGCGCAGGAGGTGACTGTCATGCGCCCGCTTTCTGCTCCCGTCGTGCGAGGTCTGGTATTGTCCGCCGCGCTCGCGCTGCTGCTGCTCGTGCAGGGCTGCGCCCTCGCGCAGGCGCGCGGCGAATACAGCCAGGCGGAACTCGAGCGCATGCTCGCGCCGATCGCGCTGTACCCGGATCCGCTGCTGTCCCAGGTGCTGATGGCGAGCACCTACCCGGTCGAAGTGGTGGAGGCCGCTCGCTGGGCGCGCGCGAACCCGGGACTGGAGGGCGAGGCCGCGCTGCGCGCGGTCGATGGCGAGGACTGGGACCCGAGCGTCAAGTCGCTGGTCGCCATCCCGCACCTGCTTCGACGCATGGACGAGAACCTGCAGTGGACGCGCCAGCTGGGCGAGGCCTTCATCGCCTGGGAACCGCAGGTCATGGAAACCGTGCAGCGGCTGCGCTGGCGCGCCCGCGCCGCGGGGCAACTCGTGCCCGACGAGCGCCTGCGCATCTCGGAGCAGGGCGGACAGATCGCCATCGAGCCGGTCGATGCGCGGCTCGTGTACGTTCCCTACTACGACCCGCTCCTCGCCTACGGTCCCTGGTGGTGGCCGGGCCAGCCGCCGGTCGCGTGGGCGCCCTGGCCGGGCTACGTCGCCTACCTGCCGCGGCCCGCGTTCGCGTGGGGTCCGGCGATCACCGTGTCGGCCGGGTTCTTCTTCGGCGCGGTGGACTGGCCGCGCCGCCACCTGACGGTGGTGCGCGTCCAGCGCAGCCCCGCGCGAACGCTCATCGTGCATCGGGATGCCGCACCTCATGCGCCGGCGGCGCACCCGGATGGGCCTGCGCTGAGATGGGTGCGGGAGCAGCGCTGGCGTGCCGATGCACCCCGGGTTCGGAGCGAGCCGGTGCGGGCCCTGCCGTCGCGGTTCGAGCCTGGGACCCGGGGCACCGCCGGCACGCGGGACGAAGCGCGCCGCGAGGCGACGGCGTTCGAGCACCGCCCGCAGCCCCCCGAGCCGCGCATCGAGCGGCGCCCGGAACCGGGCCCGGTCTTCGAACAGCGCGCGCGCGCCCAGACCGGTCCAAGCGCCGACATCGGTGCGCGCGTCGAGCATGCGCCGCGCTTTGCTCCCTTGCCCCGGGTGGAAGCGGCGCCGCGGCCGGCGCCGGCTCTGCGGGTGGCGGAACCCGCGCGCCCCGCGCCGGGCGCTCAAGGCCCGCGCCCCCATGAACTGCGTGCGCAGCGCCAGCGCGAAGCGCAACATCCGATGCCGCGCGAGGCGCAACCTGCGATGCCGCGCGAAGCGCGAATGGCGATGCCGCGCGAAGCAGGACTTGCGCCGCCCCGGCAAGCGCGTCCTGCACCGGCGCGCGAAGCGCACGGCGAACGGCCGCGGCGCGGCGAGGCGCGGCCCTGAAGTCGTTCACCGGTGCGCGCGGCCGGTAGGGGCGGGATCAGTCCGCCTGAGCCTTGCCGCGGCCGACCGCCCACACCGCGGCCTCCAGGCGCGAGCGGAAACCGAGCTTCTTCAGCAGGTTCTTGACGTGCACCTTGACGGTCGCGTCGGTGATGTCGAGTTCG
>JADLDQ010000422.1 GCA_020846575.1 Burkholderiales bacterium | reverse complement strand
GCGTGCACGGCTTTACGCTGAACCGCACGGTCGGCGAGTTCTTCCTCTCGCACCCCGACATGCGCATGCCGTCGAAGCCCAAGTACTACAGCGTGAACCAGGGCTACGAGCGCTACTGGAGCCCCGGCGTGCTGCGCTACACGCGCTACCTGCAAGGGGGCGACGACGCCAAGGCCGTGCCCGGCACGCCGCCGCCGCCGGGATTATCGCTGCGCTACATCGGTTCCCTGGTCGCCGACTTTCATCGAAACCTGCTGGCGGGCGGGATCTTTTACGACCCCGCCGACCGGAAGGACCCGGACAAGCCGTTTGGCAAGCTGCGCCTCCTTTATGAAGCCGCGCCGCTGGCGTTCATCGCCGAGCAGGCGGGGGGCTACGCCTCCGACGGCCGCGGGAACATCCTGGACCTCCAGCCGCAGGAACTCCACCAGCGCGTGCCGCTCTTCATCGGCGACAAGGGCCTCGTCCAGGCGGCGGAGAAGTTCGTTTCGCACTACGACGGCGTGAAGTGATATTGGGATTTTAGAAATGCAAACTGCCGATGAAACACTGGCTGCTCTCCAGAAACTGTTTAGGAGGCCTGGCGTAGCCGAAATTGGCGGCTTTCGCCCACCAGATGATCCGAGCCATTCTTGGTTTGGACGGGCCGTGCACCACCCCAAAGATGAACCAATCCTATATCAAGGCAAGCCGTTATTTCCGCTCATTCAAATTCGATGTTCCGATTTGCCTGAAGTGCCAGATAGGCTCGTAGGAGTCGCGTTGCTTGTCGTATACATGAACTGTAAGACTATTCCTTTTGGCTTGCCGCACGGTGAGGGTTGGGCAATCCGCGAGTATAGTTCTTTAGAAGGGCTGGTGCCTTGTCCGCACCAGGGTCCGGGTCACCTTCGAGCATTTCCAATCAAATGGCACTTAGGGACGCCAGAAGGACCAGGGTGGGAGAGTGCATGGGAAATTATCGACATGACGCCGGTTAACGCTTCAAAGGAGCATAGGGACAGGTTTTTTGAATTCGAACACTACAGTCAAACAAAAGTTGGAGGTTATCCATCTGAAATTCAGCACGGCTTTGAACGTTTGGAAGACTTTGTGTTTCAAATTGGCTCAGAGCCAAAGCCGTGTTGGGGTTGGGGTGATGATGGGATTGCAACCTTTTCTAAATCATCGGACGGCAATTGGCATTTTGAGTGCCAAATGTATTAGCCGAGGCATTTTCCTATACGCTGCTTTCAGACTCCCGCCTCCTTCATCAGCTTCCGCGTCGCGCCGTAGGCTTCGGCGACCCAGTCGCGGATCTTCGCGGGGTCGGGCGAGTACTCCAGTTCCAGGCTGATCGTATCGCTGCCGATGCCGATCGCGCCGATGGCCTTCAGGTACGGCGCGAAGTCCACCACGCCGCGCCCCGGCGGCAGGTCGCCGTGCACCTTGCCGTCGCAGTCGCTGATGTGGACGTGCGCGGCGCGGCCCTTCAGCGACGCGAGCGCCTCGGGCGGCGTCTTGCTCAGCACCATGTGGCTGATGTCGATGTTCGCCTGCACGGCGGGATGCTTGACGTCGTCCAGGAAGCGCACCATCTCGCCGACCGTGTTGAGCAGGCTCAGATTGAACGGTTCCAACTCCAGCGCGATCTTTACGCCCTTCTTTGCGGCGTAGTCGCCCAGTTCGCGGCAGGCTTCGACGCCCCAGTCCCACTGCGCCTTGGGCGGGATGACCTCCTGCTGCCAGATGTATTCGCCCAGCACCAGCAGGTAGTTGTGCCCGCCGAAGGCCTTGAGCATGTCGATGTAGCGCTTGCTGCGATCGAGGTGGAAGCGCCGCACCGATTCGTTGAAGTCGATCAGCCCGACGCTGACGCCCGCCACGCTGACGATGGGCAGCTTGAGTTGGTCGCAGGTCCTGCGGATCGAGGCGATCTTGTCCTCGGCGCCGTCGTCGAGCGGGTCGAGGAAGATGTCGACGGTGTCGAATCCCAGTTCCTTGGTCCATTTCAGGCCCTCTTCCGTGGGCTGGCCGGTCTGTTCCCAGGCCGAGTTGATCATTCCCAAGCGCATGTTGAAGGCCTCCTGATTGTATGAAACTTATATGATCCGCCCTTTTTTACACCGCTCTGGCGCGGCTTCAAGCCCTATCTGCGCGGAACCTTCCTGCACATCGTGCGTGGCGGGTTCGAGCGTGCAATCATATTGATT
>JADLDQ010000421.1 GCA_020846575.1 Burkholderiales bacterium | reverse complement strand
TGTCCACATGCCCGATGATCCGATCAAGCGCGTTATCTGCTGTGGGGGGGTGGTAAAGAAAGATGAGGTGATGGCTTTTAAACTCCTCCGTCAAGATTCCAGCGAACTTGGATGCAGCATGGGCAATATGGGGGTTTGGCACGAGTGTCTCTCCTCTTTGTGCATGTCTCTAGGCAGGGATTTTGGGGTTGCTTATTCGCCCGTGGGGGGAGCTTCGCCAGCGCGACCGCGCGCAAGTGGAGCGCCCACCAACTCGCGGGCGTTGTGGAGGATCTCCAAGTGCCCAAGCACCGCCTGGAAGGCCGCGATGGGTGTGCTGTGCTCGGTCTCGTCGGCCAGTTCCTGGGTCGTTGGGTCGGTGTCGTCGGGTTCAGCCCAACCAAGCCAAGCTGCCCATTTGACGTCGCCGCTAAAGAGCGACGCATGGCGCTCCATGATGAGGTAGAGCGTGCGCCCAGCTTCCTTGTCCTTGTGGAGCTTGACGAGCGCGGTGTCGTCTTCGTCTGCCCTGCGCCATTCGACGCCTTTGATGATGTTGCTCAAGTTTTTGACGAGTTCTTTTGACTGCATTTTAGCCTCCTTGGGGTTAAGGTCTTGGGCTTTCGACCAAGACGCGAATGGTGCGTGTGCTTTTGACTCTTTTGGGGTTGATGATCCGGGGGGCCTCATACTCGCGCAGGTTAGCCGCCTTGATCTTCTCAGCGGCCTCAATCAAGGCTGGCGCGGTCGTCGAGAGATGCGCGGCGACGTGCTGGAGGTCTAGCACCGTGAGCGAAGACCGCCCCATCTCCCAGCGCGAGAGCGCGGATTGGTTGAGGCCAAGGCGCGCGGCGAGCGCGGCCTGCGAGAGACCTAGATTGACGCGCGCCTCTGTGATCGCGCGGCCAAGCGCGAAGAGAAACGCCCCGTCGTCTGCGCGCCCGTCTGGCTTTGACGTCGTGTTCGCTTGGGTGTCGGTCATGCGCGCCCCCTGGCCGTGACGACATCCATTGCTCCGGGCCGCGTGACCTGGGGCCTCACCCACTTGGCTCCTTGTGGCAGGCGAGCCGGAGGCGCTGGGGGTGCTTCTGGGTGGGTGGGGAGTGACTGGAGGTGCGCCAAAAATGCCTGCATGGCGTATGTCGGCGTCTCCGGGTGCTCAGATGGCAGCAGGGAGAGGATCGCCCGCTTGGCTGTCTCGACGTCCAGCCCACTCACGCCCGTGAGTAGCCAGCGGTAAGAGACCGCATATTCGCTGGCCAAAAAGTACACAAACGAAGCCAAGCGCGGGGTCTTCTCGCTGATCTCTACAGGGAAGGATTCGAGCACATGGACCCACGACGAAGCCTTCGGCCACGCCAGCGGCCCCTGGTCTGCGAGTTCGCGCGCGAGACCAAAGGCGAAGTCGATACC
>JADLDQ010000041.1 GCA_020846575.1 Burkholderiales bacterium | reverse complement strand
GGCACCCGGCCCAACTGGGCGCGCCAGAGCACGGTCAGCGGTCTCGTGTTCGGCGACGCGGGGATGCCCTACCTGGATGCTCTCAGCGAGTCCGGGTTCGGCGGTCTGTTCGAAACGGGTGAGCGCTATCTCGCCACCGCGCGCCGGGTACGGCCGCAGGCGCGGTTTGCGGCCCTGTTCTGCAATGGGGGCCCCAAGTCGGCTGGAAGTGTGGAACACAGCCACGTGCAGATAACGGCGCGCGAGGACCGGCATTTCGCCTATGCCGAAGAAATCGCCCGGCGCTGCCCTCCCGATTACTGGGAGAGGCTGCACCGCGCGCACGCGCAGGCGGGCCTGACGATCCGCTGGAGTGAATGTCCCGCCTGGGTGAACCTCGCGCCGCTCAAGGAGCGCGACATCACCGTGCTGTCGGCCGACCTGCGGAGCGGGGCGCAATCGACGTACCGCATCTGGCGCGCCCTGGCGCGTTCGGGAACCCGCGACTTCACGCTGGCCGCGATCCTCGCGCCCGGCTACGTCGCGGGCGAAGGCGCCACCCCGCGTTTCGCGCGCTGGCCGAACGTCGTGTGGCGCTTCGTGGATCGAGGCGACCCCGAGGTCCGGCATGGCGACATCGGCGCGATGGAGCTGTTCGCATCGGCCGTGGTCGCGAACGACCCGTATGGGGTTGCCGCGCTGCTGCGGGAGGCGCAGCCGTGAACGACGAACCTCGAGCGGTCGGTCCGGGCGCGAGCGGTGATCGACCCGCGGGCGCACGTCACGCCTGGCGATTTGCCACGGTCAGGGAACGGCCTGGCCGCGGAAGGCTGCCGATCGAGACGCGGGATGCCGAAGCGGCCCGCGCCTTGCAAACCGCGCTACCGCGGCGCGGTTTCATCGACGCGGGGTCGATCTACAACTACCCGGCCGAGCGCCAGGCGCCGGGAACCCGCGTGGCGATGGACCTGTCGATCTTCCGTCCCGGCGATCTGCTCTGGACCGTCACGCGCCTGCCCTGCCACGATCAGTTGGACGACGTGCGCGACCGCGTCGGCCGCAGCTACACGGACCTGGAAACCGCGTACATCGAGTTCACTATCCGCCACCTCCCGCACTGCTCGCGCACCAAGGTATGCGTTGCGGAAAGGTATGCGCGCGCCTTTCCCGGGGTCGCGCGGGCGGCCAGCGTCCAGTTCCGCCAGAAGGGCGGGGCGGTGATCGACGCCAGCATGGACGAGCGAGGCCGATGGCAGCGGGCGGGCGCCAGCTGCCGGACCTCGCTCGCTTACCTGCTCTACGAGGAACAGGCCTGGGATGGCGGTCCCGGGCTTCTCGCGTCGTTCGGCATGTGCGCCGCCGATACGCTGGTCTGGAACTACCTGCTCGCCAACAGGTATCCCGATCTCCTGGCGACGGCGCCGTTCGTCATGGCCGAGCTCACGCCGCCCGAGCGCCCCCAGCGTCCCCAGACGAGCGACTTCGCCTGTGACTGGAAAGTTCATTTCCTGACGAGTGAACCGGGCGATCGACCCGCACGGCAGGGGGCGAGGCGTTCCGCGGCGCGAGATGGTTCCGCGGCGCGAGACGGTTCCGCGGCGCGAGACGGTTCCGCGGCGCGAGACGGTTCCGCGGCGCAACCGGTCTGGCCGCGGTGAGCGCTCTCGCCGCGGTGAGGCACGCGCCCCGAGTGCGCATAGCATGCGGCGCAATGAAGGCCGCGCCGCGCGGGACCCCGGACTCGCGGGCGCGCCCTCGAGAAGGCGATGCGATTCGCCGCTGAATGGAGCTTGCATGGCGCAGATCTTTCACCACGACGGCGTGCGCTGGGAAATCGAGCGGCTCACGGGTTCGTACGGAGCGCTGTCGTTTGCGCCGCTGCGCTTCGATCCGCTGGGGGAAGGCCGCGAGGCGGACGCAGCCGCATGCGCTCTCGGGCGCTTCGGTTCTTCGCAGGCCTGGGTGCTCTTCCCGGGCTGCGGCGAGCGCCTGCTGCACAACGGACAGCCGGTCACGGCCGGCCTGCGCGTTCTGGCTCACGGCGACGCGCTCGCACTCGAAGGCCGGCAGAGCGTTTTCTTTTCGACCGAGGAAGCCGCGCGCGTGGAATCCTTCGCGGGCCCGGGCAAGGCGACGTGCCCGCGGTGCCGCGGCGAGATCTTACCCGGGCAGCCGGCGGTGAAGTGCCCGCGCTGCAGCGTGTCCCATCACCAGAGCGAGGACCGGAACTGCTGGACCTACGCCGTGACCTGCGCGCTGTGCGCGCAGCCGAGCGATCTGTCCGCGGGCCTGCGCTGGTCCCCCGAGTCGCTGTAGGTCCGCCGATGGCGAACGCTGCCCCCCCTACGTCGCTCGCCCGCGGCGGTCAGGGCAACATCGGCGCACAGGTCGTCCCGCTGCTCGCCGGCCTGACGGCGCTGGAGAGCGTCCTGCTGATCGACTTCGACTGCTACGAGCGCGCCAATCTCGGCTTCCAGCGCATCGCGGCGCGCGATGTCGGGCGGCCGAAGGCGACGGTGCAGGCGGCGATCCTGCGCCGGCTGCGGCCCGGGCTTTCGGTCACCGCGCAGGTCTGCCGCTTCGAGCATGTTCCGCTGGGCGCCCTGCGCCGCAGCATCGTGCTCTCCTGCGTGGACTCGCGCGCCGCGCGCCAGTCCATCAACCGGGCGGCGTTCGCGCTCGGCGTTCCCTGGATAGACGCCGCTCTTTCGCGCGATGGCAGCGTGCGCGCGCGTGCATTTGTGCCGGGACGCGGCGCGTGCCTGGAGTGCGCCTGGGGACCGCGCGATTACGAGTTGCTCGAGCAACGCCTGCCGTGCACCGCCGCCGGTGCGGCCCCGGCGTCCACCGCTGCGGCGCTGGAACTGGGTTCGATTGCCGCCGGACTTCAGGTTGCGCTGTGCCGGCGCCTGATCGATGGCGCGCACGCCGCCGGGGCACTGGCCGACCGGCAATGGTTCCTCGATGTCCCCTCCGGGTGCGGCTGGACCGGTACGTATGTCTCGAACCCGGCGTGCCGGCTCGACCATGAACCGTGGGACGTGACGGAACTGGGGAAAGGCTCGGTCGATCTCCCGCTCGCCGAGGCGCTGGCGCTGGGCGGTCCGGACATCGACAGGAGCTCGCTCGCGCCGCCGGGCATGGCGTTCGTGCGGCGCCTGCGCTGCCCCTGGTGCGGCGCCCTGCGGCGCGTGCACTGGCGGCTCTGCGGCCGCATGTCGAGCCGGCTGTGCCCGGTATGCGCAGCGCCCCTGCGCGCGGCGGCCCTCGACACGCAGATGCGGCTCGGAACGGCGAATGCGCCCGCGGCCGTGCTGCGCGAACCGCTGGCCCACCGCGGCTTCGTGCCCGGCGACATCGTCGCGCTGGAGGCGGCCGGTACCACGCGCCGCTTCCTGTTGAGCTGAGACGGAGGATCACTCGGGTGGATCCGGTTTTCACGAGCTGGCTCGCACGCCAGCACGCCGACGCCGAGGCGCTCAGCGCGGCGAGCGACGCCGTGCGGCTCGTTCCCGAGCCCGGCCCGCGGCCTGCGCGGCGCTTCATCGCGGAGTTCAAGGCGCCGACCATGGTTCGCAGGGGAACGCAGGTCGTGCGAGCGCACGGGTTCGCGGTCCTGGTGCAGTTCCCGGACGACTACCTGCGCGCGGCGAGCGACGTGGCGCGGATCGTCAACCTGCTTGCGCCCGAGAACGTGTTCCACCCGAACGTCAGGTGGCCATTCATCTGCATGGGGCGTCTGGCCCCGGGCATGGGACTGTCCGAACTCCTCTACCAGGCGTACGAGATCCTCACCTTCCAGAAGCTGACCCCGCGCGAGGACGACGCGCTCAACGCCGACGCCTGCGTGTGGGCGCGCAGCCACATGGATCTGTTTCCGCTGTCCAGGGCGCCGCTGCGGCGGCGCGCGGCGGTCTTTTCGGTCCACGAAATCTCTTGCACGGAGGATAGCCGTGAATCCCGTGGAACTTGATGCCTTGCTCGCGCGCGCCTTTCCCGGGTCGGTGCCCGAGCGCCTTGACGGCGAGCGCGGTCCCCGTTCCCTTCGGGACGCAGCCGCCGGGGCGTGCACGGGCATCGCCTTCGGCAACGAGCTCGCGTGCTTGGAGATCGCCGGCTGTCGCACGCCCGCCGCACCGGCGCTCGAGATCGTGGCCCGGCAGTCGGCGTGGCCGGGCGGGGCGAAATGCGTCGCGCGCGGGCCGCTTTCGCTGCTGCGCGCCGAGGTTCCGCTGTTCACGCACACCGCGGCGGGCCGCGACTGGGTCGTGGCTCAGCTGCGCCTGGCGCATGCCGGCGTGCTTGCCGCCGCCGGCGGGGATGCGGCGCCGGCGCGCGCCCCGGGTGGCGGCGCGGTGCCGCCGGACCCGGAGCTGCTCGCCTTCGCGTGCGCGGCCGCGGGATGGCAGGCCACGCCGAACCCGGACGCGAGCGTGCGCATCGACCTGCCCGTGCGGGGGGTGCAGCGCACCGTGACGCTGCGCCAGGACGGGACTGCGGTGCGCGCATCGCTCGATCTGGCGCCGGGCGCTCTGCGGCGCGCGAGCGGGCCCTGCCGCGAAGCCGCGGGCCGGTTCCTGCTGCGGGCATCGGCCGCGCTGCGCTGGGCGCGCGCGTTCGCCAGCCGCGAAAACGGGGAACTCGATGCCGCGGGGTTCGAATGTTTCGTCGCGGCGCCGTGCTACGAGCAGGCGCTGCTGCTCGCCGCGGACACGCTGATCGCCGCGTGCGAGCGCTTCGGCCTCGAAGCGGAGCTGCTGCTGGAGCAGGCGGACGTCGCGCAACGCTACCTGCAGCGCGGCACCGCGTCCGGCGCCCGCGCCGAAGGCCATCCCGGTTCCACGGGCGCCGTCGCGCCGCGCGCGCCGGCGCCGTCCCACGCGGCGCACGCCGCACTTGCCTGAAACAGAAAGGAGACGTTCATGGGTGCAATCGACGCGATGAGACTCAACCTGACCGCGCGCGACGCGACCGGCCAGCGCCGGTTCTGCGTAAAGGAACTGCCGGGCGACACGACGGTGCAGGAACTCCTGCAGCGGCTGGTGCCGAGCATGGGGTTGCCCGCGGAAGACTCGACCGGCGCCCCGCAGGCTTTCCATGCGTTTCTCGAGCGCGACGGGCGCCATCTACAGTCCTCAGAGACGGTGGGCGAGGCGCTGCGCGAGAACGACGAGATCGTGCTGCACCCGGACGTGCAGGCCGGCTCGGCCGTCAGGCCGCCTCGCTGATTGCGCGCTGCCGCCATGACGCAGCCCAGCGTCGGCCACCGCTATGTCGCCGAGATTCACGCGCAGGGGAAGCAGGCGCTCGACACCCCGGCGCTGGAAATCGACTGGATACCGGCTCTGGAGTGGTGCCACTTCCAGGAAGTGCGGCGCGGCGCCGCGCGCCTGCACTCGGTTCCGGGTCTGGCGCGCATCGAACCGCGCTGGGACGAGCACGCCGGTCCGCCCTACGTCGCCGGCCTCGAAGTGAGGCCGCTCGACCGCGAGGCCGCCCGCGCCGAAACACTTCCGCTGGTGTACCTCCTCGATCCGGTTCGACAGGCGGTGAGCGAACTGGTCCTGGCCGGTGGCGTCCCGGAAGGCGTGAAGTACACGTGGCGCATCTGCGCCTACGCGGTGGACTCCAAGCCGGATGGCGAGCGCACGCGCGCGCCGTTCTGCGTCGAGGAGGCGCCCGTGGCGGGCGCGGAGCCGCACGGACGCTGTCTGAGCGCGCTGCTGCCCCGTGCCGCGCGCCACGGCCCCGCGCGCGAGAACGGCGCGCCGCCCGAGTTCCCGGTGTTCTTCGCGCGCGGCGTCCTGGCGGAGGCGGCGCACGCCGCCTCCGCCGCTGGGGAACTGGAGACGGGCGGCGTGCTCCTGGGGCGCCTGTCGCGCGACGCGCAATGCGGTGATCTCATCCTGGAAGTGAGCGCACAGGTTCCGGCGAGCGAGGCGCTCGCCGAAGACGCGAGCCTGCGTTTCACGCCGCGGACCTGGCAGGCGGTGGAGGCGGCGCTGCGGCTGCGCCGCGCGCACGAGCGCATCGTCGGCTGGTGGCACTCGCACCCGCGCAGAGTCTGGCCGTGCCACGCCTGCACGCCGCAGCAGCGCGCTCGCTGCCCGTCCAACCGGCCGTTCTTCTCGGGGATGGACGCGGGTTTTCATCGCACTGCCTTCCAGGGGCCGGCGAACGTCGCGCTGCTCCTGTCGTTCCAGGAAGACCCGGCGCCGCGCCGCGACCTGTTCGGCTGGAGGCAGGGCATGGTGGCGGCGCGCGAATACTACGTTCTGGAGGAAACCCGATGACGGCCAGGGCAGAAGGTATCGATCCCATCCTGGAACGACTGTTCGACGCATCGATCGAACTCGATGCGCGCCAGGCCCGGCTGGCGCAGCTGCGGCAGGAGCAGCCGGAACTCTCGGCGCGCATCGACCGTGCGGTCCTGCAGCGCGACAGGCTGCAGGCGGAGGCGATTCGCAGGCTCGACGCCGTGAACGGCGAGCTGCGCGAGATGGCCGAGAGGCTCACCGGCGCGCCGCTGAACGAAGGGGTGTTCGTCGGCCCCTGCACGCTGCCGGACGGACGCACCCTGGCCCGCGTGGCCGGCAACGG
>JADLDQ010000420.1 GCA_020846575.1 Burkholderiales bacterium | reverse complement strand
CAGATCGCGGCGAGAAGGAACAGGCATCGCTTCGCGAGCACGGGTCACCTCCATAGGGAATGTGCGGCGGGAACCCGATGGTATCGCGCTTTCGCATCGGATCGGCACGTGAATTTCGCAGCGGCTCGGCACCTGGAATCGGCTCGGCACGTGGAGTCGGCTCGGCACGTTGAGTCGGATCGGTACGTGAATTTCGCAGCGAATCGGCACCTGGATTATCGACTCGACCTCCCCGGGCTGCCCCTGGTCCGGGTGCGCCCGTCGCGCGCCGGCGCCCGCGCCTGGAGCGCCTGCCTGAGCACCCTCAGGCCGGGAAGCGCTTCGCTGTCGCGCCGCGTGACGAGCGCGAACTGTTCGCGTTCGAGCCGGAGCGCGGGTCCTTCCAGCGGCTTCAGCAGGCCGAGCCTGGCGTAGTGGCGCGCCGCCGCGTCGGGCGCGACGGCGAGGAACCGGGTGGCGCCGACGATGTGCAGGGCGGTATGCAGCGCCGGGCATTCGACCACAACGCTCGGTGCGGGAATCCCGGCGTGCAGGAACAGTCGCAGGTAGGCCGAGTGGGTCCGGGATCCGCGCGGCGGCACGATCCAGTGCCAGCCCGAGAGCTGCGCGACGCTGACCGCGCGCGAGCGCGCCAGCGGGTGCGCGACCGACGCGACGACCTGCATGCTTCCGTAGCCGAGCGGTTCGATGTCGAGCTCGCCGGCCGGCAGCGCATCGGCGAGCGCTTCGTCCATCCAGCCGATCACGCAGTCGAGTTCGCCCGTGCACAACGCCGCGAGCAGCTCGCCGGTGCGGCCTTCACGCACCACCATCCGGCCTGGCGTGCCGGCCTGCTCCATCGCGCACAGCGCGGCGGGCAGGACCCACACGCCCGCCACCTGGACGCACCCCACGCGCAGCGGCGCGGCCGCGGCCGGGAGCGCGACGGCTTCGAGAGCGCGCCCGACCGAGGCGAGCGCGATGCGGATGCGCTCCAGCGCGAGGTGTCCCGCAGCGCTGAGGCGAGCGCCGCGCGCATCGCGCTCGACCAGCACGGCGTCGAACACGGTCTCCAACTCGCGCAGCAGCACGGTCGCGGCCGGCTGGCTGATGCCGAGCGCGCGGGCCGCGCTTCCCAGGGAGCCGGCGGCATCGATCCGCTCCAGCAGGCGCAGGTGCCGCAGGCGCAGGCGTTCAACGCGGTAGGCCGGCAGGCCCGGTGCCCGGCGCTGGGAGTCGCGCTCGGACCGGGCGCGGTCTAGATGTGGGTTGCTCATAGGAAATTCGTATGACTGGATCAGAACATCATAATTGATCGGCCGGCGGCGCCGCGTACCATGTCCGGACCATGAACATCGGGACCGGGCAACGGGCGGTGCGGGGTGACCCGCTTCGCATTCGCTCGATCGCGCCGCTGGCGCTGGAGATGCCGCTCGCCAGGCCGGTCGCGAGCCCGATGATGTCCTTCAGCAGCGTGGTGACCCTGCTCGTGTCGGCTCTGGACGAGGACGGCATCGAAGGCTGGGGCGAGATCTGGTGCAATTTCCCGCGCTTCGGCATCCATCATCGGGCGCGGCTCCTCAAGGAGGTGTTCGCGCCCCAGGTCGCCGGTCACAGCTTCGCCTCGCCGCAGGAAGCGTGGGAACGGCTGAACCGCGCGAACAACGTCCTGCGCCTGCAATCCGGGGAGCCGGGGCCGGTCGCAGCCGTCGCCGCCGGTATCGACATCGCGCTGCACGACATCGCCGCCAAGAGGGCGGGCCTGCCGCTGTGGCGCATGCTCGGCGGCAACCGGTCCCGGGTTCCGGTCTACGCGAGCATGGGCCGCGCCGTCGACCCGCTGCCGACCGCCGAGCACTGCCTCGCGCTCGGTTTTCGCGCGTTCAAGCTGCATTCCGCCGGAAGCGTGGACGATCACGTCGCCGAAATCCGCCCGGTCCGGGAGCTGATCGGGCCGTCCAACGAGCTGATGCTGGACGTCAACGCCTCGTGGGATGCGCGCGAGGCCATCGCGACGGTCTCGCGGCTGGAGGAGTACCGGCTCTCGTTCCTGGAGGAGCCGATCCCGTGCGACGCGCCGCAGGAAACCTGGCGCAGGCTGGCCCATGCCGCGCCCATGCCCCTGGCGGGCGGCGAGAACCTGCTCAGCGCCGAGGCCTTCGACGCCGTCGTGGCACAGGGGGCACTGGGGGTACTGCAGCCCGATGTCACCAAGTGGGGCGGGCTCTCGGGCTGCCTGCCGCTCGCCAGACGCATCCTCGGGGCGGGGCGGCGTTTTTTCCCGCACATGTTCGGGGGCGCACCGGGCGTGCTCGCCTCGGCGCACCTGCTGGCGGCCGCGGGCGGTCCCGGCGGAATGCTGGAGTTCGGCGTCGGCT
>JADLDQ010000399.1 GCA_020846575.1 Burkholderiales bacterium | reverse complement strand
GGGGAGAAGGGGGGCATCTTCATCGAGGAGGACGGGATCACGCGCCAGATATACGAGTACGACCTGTTCCCGACCGAGTTGGCCTATGACGAGCAGCTTGGCTACGAGACAGTGCGCATGCGGCACTACCTGCCGCAGGAGGGGTGGAAAGAGTTCGTGCTACGCTCGTCACTGCTCGCGCGGCCGGTGGACTTCGAGGTTGCACTGCGCGACCAACACGTACAGCCGCTTATCAGGAACAAAATCACCATGTTTGCCGATGCCTATATGCGCAAGCTGCGCGCTGAGACCAAGATGCGCAAGTTGTTCATGACGCAGGGCTGGAAAGAGGGCGACACCGAGTTCGTTCTGGGGACGCGGCTGTACCGCGTGGGCGAGGTAGTGACGGCGGGGCACTCCTCGGGCGCCACGGGGTTTGTTCGGCACTTCCGGCCGCAGGGAACGCTTGAGGAGTGGCGTGAGCCCACCTTCGCCCTCGGGCTGCCGGGCATGGAGCCGCATGCCTTCATGCTGCTACTGGCGTTCGCCGCGCCGCTGCTGAAGCTCGCCAACCGCCACGGGTTCACCGTCTGCGCGTTGGGCGAGAAGGGCGTGGGCAAGTCCACGATGGGCAACTGGCTCGCCAGCGTGTACGGCCACCCCGAGGCGACGTGGGGGGCCGCCGACGACTCGGTGAATGCGCGCTACGAGCGGCTGGGGGCCTACGGCGCGCTGCCCATGTACTTTGACGAGGCGTCTACGATCGAGCCCGACGAACTCCGGCGGCTGGTCTACAGCGTCGCGGCGGGCAAATCGCGGGACACGCTCAAGACCGACCGCACCCTGCGCCCCGGCCCGACGTGGGAGACCATCCTGATCACCAGCAGCAACGACTCGCTGCAAGCCAAGCTGCGACTGTCCAAGCGCAACGCCGAGGCGGAGGCCGCGAGGCTGTTCGAGTTCCGCATGCCCCGCGTCCGGGCGTTTGGCGAGGTCGCCAACGTCATCATGCCCCACCTGCGGGCGAACTACGGGGTGGCGGGGCCACGGTACATCCAGCACGTCGTCAACAACCTCGCCCGCGTGAAGAGCGAGGCCAACCAGCGGGTGCTGGACTCGCACCGCACGCTGGGCATCGCCCCGGAGGATCGGTTCTGGGCTCAGGCGGCGGCGCTGTCGATCTACGGGGGGGAGCTTGCCAGGGAGGCGGGGGTGATCGACTTCGATCCGAACTGCATCCGGCCGTGGTTGATCGGCGAGTTATACCGAATGAAGGGCAATGTTGTGGATAATCGGACCGACGCCGTGGCCGTGCTGTCGCAGTACCTGAACGAACACGTCGGGGAGCGCCTCGTGGTGACGGACCTGAACCGGGGCCTGAGCGTGTCGGACCAGAAACCCACACGCGGGATGCTGTCGCAGCGCTACGAGCCGGATAAGAAGCTGATCTGGGTCGATCGAGAGCACGTCCGCCGCTGGATGGACAAGCACCACTTCGGGGCGGACGGTATTCGTGACGACCTGATCAAGGCCGGCGTGCTGCTTGCCGACAACGCCGCGTGTTCTCTCGGGAAGGGAACCTACTACGCGGGCGGCGCGGTCAAGTGCTGGAAGATCCGCGCCGACCATCCGGGGCTGGACATCGCGACGGATGAAGCGTGACTACCGATGCGCTCACCCCTTGGCGACGATGGTGCTGATCGTGTCGTCGGGCGCTAGTATGAAGCCCCCGCCGCTGACTGGCTTCAGCACGAAGGCCACGTCGCGGTGCGCCTGCCGCACGAAGAAGGACTGCGGGAACACGACGATGACTTCCTCGGCGCCGCTCCAGTTCAGCCCCGCAGCGTTCCCGGTCAGGATGAACGAACCCGTGCCAGCACTCAGGAGGCGAGCAGCCTTCAGTGCAGCGTCCTGCCCCGTGAGCACGAAGACCCCCGCGTCCGCGACGATCCCTCGCCCGCGAAACAGCGTCGCAGCCTGCCCGTCGAGCACGAACACGCCCGTCCCGGCGCTCAGGAGGCGGTCGGCCTTCAGCGCGGCGTCCTGCCCCGTGAGCGTGAAAGCCCCCACGTTGGCAACGAGCGTGTAGTTACCCGCAGGGTTGTAGACCAGATCGGCGCCGATGCCGGTCAGGATGAACGAACCTGTGCCGGCGCTCAGCAGCCGCGCTGCCTTCAGCGCAGCGTCCTGCCCTGTCAATACGAACGCGCCAGTCCCGGCGCTCAGGAGGCGGGCGGCCTTCAGCGCAGCATCCTGCCCCGTAAGCACGAAGGCCCCGGTGTCCGCGACGATCCCTCGCCCGCGGAACAGCGTCGCAGCAACGCCCGTGACGCGGTAGTCGCCGATAGCCGAAGCTGCTACTGTCCACGTCTTGCCGGTGGAGTCCTCGAACGTGGACTGGCCGAATACTATGAGCGAGCTATCGAAACTGGCTACGAGCGTGCCACCGATAGCGTTGTACACCCGCCCGAGCTGGATCGTCACCGCGGCGTTGTCCACGATAGGCCCTACGCCAAGTGCCGCAGTACCGGAGTAGATCGATGTCGTACCGGCGGTCACGACGGGATCGCCTAGCTGGTCCCACGACGACCCGCCATTGCTGGAGGTGTAGAACGTGACTGTGTGCCCGCTTGCGCCGTTGTCCACGTCCAGCGTCGCCTTGACCAGCGCTTGCGCCTCGCCGGACAGGCTGAGTGCGGACTGCACGGTGGCAGTGCTATCGCGGACGAGAACCCCCGAGGACGTGCCGTCGGTGGACCATCCCATGCGCAGCGCACCAGTCGGCATTAGCAGCAGGCTATAGCTCCGGTTGGCGGGCAACCCGTCCTTGTGCACCAAATATGGCCCATTCGTCGGGAGGCTGCTCCAGTTGGTCGTCAGTTGCGCCCAGAGTTCGATGTCGCCCGTGATGTCAAGCGAGGCGTGATCCGGCGTCGTGGCGACGGTCTGCTGTATGGCGAACAGCTTGCGCGCGGCGAGCAGCGAGGCTGCGTTGCCGGTGAGCGCGAACGAGCCGGTGTCCGCCCCCAGGCCGTAGTTGCCGCCGAATTGCGGCTTCACAATCGTTGCCGCAGAGCGCCTGGATCTTCCGAGGCGTGCCATCTCAGTACCTCGACGCCCGGACTACCGCTTGGCGGCTGCGCATGATCTTGGGGCGGACGTACACGTCTCCAGCCGTATACACCAGCACGAGCAGTCCTCCTCTACCTGCTGGCGTACCGCCGCCACCTCCGCTGCCTCCGCCGTAATAGCCGCCGTGACCGCCTGTGTGCGAGCTGCCGCCACCTTGCCCGCCACCGCCGCCACCCGAGCCGTGCGTGGTCCACTCCGCACCATCCCCACCCGGTGAGCCTGACCCCGGTTGTGCGCCACCCGCTCCACCGGCACCTCCAGAGCCTGCGCCACCGCTGCCACCGTTGCCACCACCACCCCACCCCGACGCGCTGCCGCCATTGTTGCCAGCCCCGTTCGGGCCGCCAGCGCCACCTCCGCCACCCTTGGAGCGAGCTTCGATGGTCGCCCCCGTTCCACCGTTGCCACCACTGTACTTCGTGGTGCCGGTACTATTCCCCGCCGCACCTCCTGCCGCCCCGTTGACGCTAGTAGCGTTGCGCCCGTAGTCAGCCTTTACGTCAGCGCCGCTCGCGTACTGCGTCAGAGTAGTACCACCGCCAGCGCCTATCGTGATCGCATCACCGCCGGTCAAGGATACTCCGGTGGCTTTGGCGTAAGCCCCACCACCGCCCCCACCAGCCTGATAGGTAGAGTTGCCGCCATTTCCGCCGCTGCCGATGCAATGAATCTCGTCAGCCGTGGCTGGGTATCCAGAGGCGAGCGTAGTGCTCGACGTGTAAAACTCGGTGATCGCCATCAGGGCGTCTCCAACCCAGGCGACATTTCAGCCGCAGCTTTTTCTGCATCGCGTTCCGTTATTCGCTGCTGAAGTATCGTCTTGAAAGCGGTCACCTTGTCCGTAGCTGGCCAGCCCTTCATCTCGTTGATCAGCGCCGCGCGCTCCGCGTCATCCACAGGTGCATACGGCGAGTAGAGTTTGCCGGAGATCCGCATCGCCCCAGGCTCTGCCCGCTCGTCGTTGACGTGCTCCAGCTCCTCGTGCCCCGGCAGGCGCCAACCCGGAAAACTCGTCAGGTCTACCTCCACCGCCGCCACGCATAAACCGTCAGCATCGAGCACGGCGCACTTGCTGCTATGCAACGGAGGGCCAGCGACCGCGGCAACCTGCTCGAGAAAGTACTCGTGGCGTGAATTCACGTCCTCCGGTACGGCCGCAGCGTTGATCTCCAGCACGCTCTGCCCGGCCTGCGGCCCGACGTTCTTTCGCCACCAGTCCAGCTCGGCGTCCGTGTCCGCGCTGACTACGCGATGCAACAGACGGCTGGCCGTGCCATAGATCACTGCGATGTTGCTAGAGGGCATCAGATCCGTTCCACGTCCATCGTCGCCCGCACGTTCACGGTCGCAGGTGCCGTGCAACGAAGAACGAACCCCTCTCCAAGCGCAGAGTCCGGCTCCGTGCCTAGCGGGTACTGAAAGTCGATCAGCCCGCCGTTCGGCGTAAGCAAGAACTCTTTCAGCACGGTGAGCGTCGTAGGCTCCGCAGTCCAGGTCTTACCGGCAGTGAACCCTGCGGTAAGCACGCGCCCGTAGGTCTGCGCCGGCGTAACCGAAGTCGAGTTTGTTCCAGGCGAATTCGCGCCGAAGGTCGAGTAGCACAACTCCACAAGCACAGGAACCGCGCTCGCAGTAACGCCGTCGAACCCCACGCTGAACCCCTTAATCTGGACGCCAGAGTTGGCATGCGCCTTTACGCCGAGAATGGATTTCGCAGTGGCCGCAGAAAGTGCGACCGCGCCGCCAGTGACAGCCGAATAGCCCGCTTGTGACATGCCGCCCTCCCTACGCGATCGTCAGCACACCAGCGCTGCCGTCGAAGTCGATGGTGAAAGTCTCGCCGTTCAGCACCGTCACGTCGGAGCCGTAGTCATACCACCCTATCAGTTCGTCGTTGGTCGCCGTGTCGTTGTAGAGGACCACGTATCGGAACGGCGCGGCGTTGCCCCCGCTCACCGTCAGAACGAGATCCGCGAGCACCAGCTTGTACGTGCCCGAGGTCTGGGACGACGAGGACGTGGTGACGTTGCGGGACGAGATGTTGGTGTACGATATCTGCGTCAGGTTGGCGAGTATCGTGTTGGTGTTCACCGGCGCGTTTGCCGCAGCGGTGAGCGCCACGACAAGCTGATCGGACCCGAGGTTGTGCACCTTCTCAGCGACCGCCTCGACGAACGATTGGAACTTGTTGAACGTAGCCATGCCTGACTCCTTATCGGGTTACTTCTTTCGAGAGCGTCACCATGCCGCTCAACAGCCGCGTGACCAACCCGGAACCGTCGATCACCTCAAGGTCGTACACCGCCGTGTCGAAATCCAACGCTGCGGTCGCAGCCGCAGAGGCCAGCAGCGATATTGTGCCGTTAGCGCCCCCGAGCGATATGCCGCCGTTCGCAGTCGTGAGCGAGAGCAGGATGTCGGCGTCGGGCGATTCCACGTAAGGCCGGATCTGCATCCGCGCCGTGCTGCCGGTCAGGTCCACCGGCGGGTTGTAGACCAGTTCCCCGCCCGAGGTGTACGCC
>JADLDQ010000419.1 GCA_020846575.1 Burkholderiales bacterium | reverse complement strand
CCGGCATCCGCCTCGAGCAGAACTACCTCGTCACGGACGCGGGTCTGGAGCGCTTAACGAGTTTTCCGTTGGAGTTGGTGTAAGGGGCCAGGAATCGGGATTCAGGGAAGGTGCGGCTTCGCCGCCCATTTTTGGGAATGCAATCCCGCGGGATGGATCTGTTTCAGAAAAGCGCGCCGAAGGAGCTCCGCCCCTGACCCCTGAATCCTGCCGCCTGATTCTTCAAAGAACCTTCCTGAAAAACGCATACGCCTTTCGCCGTGTATGCGGCGGCATGCTGTGCGGCCCGGCGAACTCGACGTATTCGTAGTTTTTCCCCGCGCCCAGCATCCGGTAGAGCCTGCGCAGGTCGCGGTCGCATTCCCGCATCCCCTCGAGCGGGAAGCAGTAGTCCTTGTCTGCGCCGATGAAGCACAGCGGGCGCGGCGCGATCAGCGCGATCAGATCCTGCTGGTCGGCGTAGCGCAGCACGCCGGGGGTGTAGTAGTAGAAGCTGTGGCTGTCCAGCGCCGTGCGCAGCGGCGGGCCCTTCGTGTCCAGCGCCTGCGGTTTGTGCAGGCTCCGCCAGGTGCAGATCCCGCAGACCGGCGCCGCCGCGGCGACGCGTTCGTCGAGCATCGCGAGCATCCACGAATGCGTGCCGCCCTGCGAGACGCCCATCGCGCCGATGCGCGCGGCGTCCACGTCCTTGCGCTTCGCGACGTAGTCCAGCGCGCAGAGCAGGTCGTGCGCGGACTGGTTGATCAGATTGCCGCTCTCGGGGATGTCCGGGTGGAAGGGGTACAGCGCCACGCGCGCGTCGATGATCGCGGCGTTCCATCCCTGCGCGACGACCTCGTGCGCGTACTGGTTCTCGACGCGCGCCACGTCGCTGCCCGAGCCCGGCAGGCACAGGATCGTCGTACGCTTCTTCACGGGCCCCAGCGGGCGCAGGAAGGTCACGTTCGCGTAGGTGAACCGCCCCGTGCGGACGTGGTACTCCTGGCGCGTGCAGTCGCGCAGCTTTGCGGTGCCGACTTGTTTCACGCCCAGCGGCTTGTTGCGCGCCGGGAGGCCGCCGGCTTCGCGGTAGGCCGCGATCAGCTTCGCGCGCGTGCGCTTCCACGCCGCGGCATTCTTCATCTTCGCGATCGCGTAGACGCGCTGGGGCTTCGCGCCGCCTACAAGCACGCCGCGCGGGCCTTTCTGGCCATGCGAACGCTTCGGCGATGCGATCCATTCCGCCGCGGCGCCCTGCTTGTTCGCGGCGAAGGCCTTCAACTCCGAACGCGCGCCGTGCATCCGATAGGCGGCCTTCGCGGCGCGGGCTAGCGCGCGCACGTCGCACGCGGGCCCTGAAAGCACGTCCTTCTGCTTCGGCCCCGCCACCAAAGCCAGTGGGCGCGGCGCGATCGACGCGGCAAGCTCCGCAAGGTCGGTGGTGCGGTTGAAGCGCGGCACCCAGAGCGCCTCGGGGTCTTCGCCCGAACCGACCAGCACGGGCGCTTCGGCCAGCACCCCCGCCACGCGCCCGTCGAGCGCCCCCAGCATCAGCGCCAGCGTCGCGCCCAGCCCGCGCCCCGCGACCCACGCGCGCCCCGCGACCCACGCGCGCCCCGCGTTCGGTGCCTGGTGCGCCAGCAGCGCGCCGAGCGCCCCGGCGGCCTCGTGCAGCAGCGCGCCCAGCGCGCAGCTGCCTTCCGCGATGCGCTGCTTGTTCAGCGTCACGCTGAAGCGATCGTACGCCGGCAGCTTCGGGATGGCCACTACCGCGCCGCGCAGCGCCAGCGCGTAGCCCAGGCCGCGCGCGGTCGCGGCGGGGTCTTCGCCGCCGGTCAGCCACGGCCCGCAGTCGGGCAGGGCCAGCACCAGCGGGCGGCCCCCTTTGGGCGCATGT
>JADLDQ010000040.1 GCA_020846575.1 Burkholderiales bacterium | reverse complement strand
GGCGCCTACGGGCATTCACGAACCCGCGAGCTGATCCTGGGCGGGGCCACGCGCACGCTGCTCGACTCCATGACGGTGCCGGTGCTGATGTCGCACTGAGCCGCGAGCGCACGGCCCGCGCTTCGCTCGACGCACGTCGATCCGCCCCGCGCCCGTTCCGGTCGCGTGCGCCGGGACCAGGCGAGCGCGCGAAGCAAGCGACCGTGGCGCACGTCGAACACGCCTGCTTCATCGAACGGGCGCGAGCGGCGGGAACGGCCCGTAGCGCCGTGCTGCGCGCGCGCAGCCGCAGCGTCTCCTCTAGCGCCCCAGCCGGTAGTGGCTGCGGTTCAGGTATTCCACGATGTCGGCCTGGTCCCAGATCGTCATCGGCTTGCCGGTCTGCGCGGACCAGCGCGCGACTTCGGCGCGCAGTTGCGGCAGCGTGCGGACCGCGGAGCGGGCGGGACTGCGCTGGTGCACGCGCTCGTAATGACAGCCGGAGCACAGCGTCTCATAGAGCAGCTTGCCGCGCGCGGCGTCCCCGGAGGACTGCGACAGGGCCTCGCCGCAGGCGAGCAGGATGGCGATCACGGGCAGCCGGAGCAGGTTCATCGGGCACCACCTTGGCAAGATGCGGTGAGTCTGCCGCGGCAGTCCGGGCGCGGATTGATCGGCGTCAAGCGCCGGCATTGGCGCAGTCCGCGGGCGTTCATCCGTCCGGCTTGTCCATCGCCGCCGCGGCGAGGATCGCCGGCGCGATAGAGGCACGGCGCAGCCCGAAAGGCATGGCAGCGTGGCGAGCAAGGCGATGCCCCGGCACGCGGGGGCCACGACCCGAGCGGGGAACCCCCCGAGCAGGCGCGGGACGCGGAAAATACCCTCCGGTCGATGAATCCGCGGGCGCCCCGCCCCTCCCGACAATGGCCGACGAGCGCCCCGCGACAGTTTCCAAGGACGGCTGGCGGTTCTGGATCGACCGCGGCGGCACCTTCACCGATCTGGTCGCGCGCCGCCCCGGCGGCGCGCTCACGCTCGCCAAGCTCCTCTCGGAGGACCCGGCGCGCTACCGCGACGCGGCGCTGGCCGGCATCCGCCGCCTGATGAACCTGGGCCCCTCGGAGCCGATCCCCGCCGGCGCGATCGATTCGGTGCGCATCGGCACCACGGTCGCCACCAACGCGCTCCTGGAGCGCAAGGGCGAGCCCACGGTGCTCGCCATCACGCGCGGCTTCGGGGACGCGCTGGAGATCGGCTACCAGAACCGGCCGCGCCTGTTCGACCTCGCCATCACCCTGCCCGGCAGGGTCTACTCGAAGGTGATCGAGGTCGATGAGCGCATCGGCGCGCGCGGCGAGCTGATCGTGCCGCTCGACGAGGCGCGCACCCGGCGCGACCTCGAGGCGGCATTCGGTGCGGGAATCCGCGCGGCGGCGATCGTTTTCATGCACGCTTACCGCTTCCCGGAACACGAGCGGCGCGCGGCGGCGCTCGCCCGCGCCGCGGGCTTCACGCAGGTGTCGGCCTCGCACGAAGTGAGCGCGCTCATCCGGCTGGTCGCGCGCGGCGACACCACCGTGGTCGATGCGTATCTCTCGCCGGTCTTGCGGCGCTACGTGGAAAGTATCGAAGCCGAGCTGCCCGGGGTGCCGGTCTATTTCATGCAGTCGAACGGCGGCCTCGCGAAGGCGCGGCATTTCCAGGGCAAGGACGCGATCCTCTCCGGCCCCGCGGGTGGCATCGTCGGCGCCGCCCGCACCGCGGCGCTCGCCGGCTACCCTCGCGTCATCGGCTTCGACATGGGCGGGACTTCCACCGATGTCTCGCACTATGCGGGTGAATTCGAGCGGCGCTTCGAGGCCGAGGTGGCGGGGGTGCGGTTGCGCGCGCCGATGCTCGCCATCCACACGGTGGCCGCGGGCGGCGGCTCCATCCTGCGCTTCGACGCCAGCCGCTATCGCGTGGGGCCGGAGTCGGCGGGCGCGGACCCGGGCCCGGCCTGCTACCGCCGGGGCGGACCGCTCACGCTCACCGACGCCAACCTGCTGCTCGGACGCATCCAGCCGGCCCACTTTCCCGCGGTGTTCGGCGCGCGCGGCGACCTGCCCCTCGATCCGCAGGCGGCGCGGCGGGGGTTCGAAGCGCTGGCCGCCGAGATCCGCGCGGCCACGGGCGATGCCCGCAGCCCCGAGGAGATCGCCGAGGGCTTTCTCGAGGTAGCGGTGGGCAACATGGCGAACGCCATCAAGAAGATCTCGGTGGAGCGCGGCCGCGATGTCACCCGTTACGCGCTCGCCTGCTTCGGCGGCGCGGGCGGCCAGCATGCCTGCCGCGTCGCCGATGCGCTCTCGATGCGCGAAGTCTTCATCCACCCGCTGGCGGGCGTGCTCTCCGCCTACGGCATGGGGCTGGCGGCGCTCGCGGTGCTGCGCGAGCGCACGCTGGAGCTGGCGCTCGCCGAGGAGAACCTGCCGGCGCTCGCCCGCGCGCTGCGGGAACTGGTCGCGGATGCGCGCCCGGCGCTGCTCGCTCAAGGCGAACGCGATGAGGGTGTGCGCACCCTGGCGCGAGTCCACCTGAAGTACGAGGGTGCCGACACGTCGATCCCGGTGGACTACGGCCCGCCTGCTGCCATGCGGGCGCGCTTCGAGGCGGCCCACCGCTCGCTCTACGGTTATCTCATGGAGGGGCGGACCCTGGTCGCCGAGGCGGTGTCGGTGGAGGCGCTGGGCGAGGCCGCGGTGCACGAAGGCAACGCACGCGCAAGCCGCGGCGCGAGCGGCGAGACGGCGCCCGGCGCCGCGCGCATGTTCACCGAGGGTCGCTGGCGCCGCGTACCGCTGTACCGCCGCGAGTCACTGGCGCCCGGCAGCCGCGTCGAGGGCCCCGCGCTCCTCGTGGAGGAGAACGCCACCACCGTGCTCGAACCCGGCTGGCGGGCGCAGGTCGCCCCGCCGGGCCACCTGGCGCTGACGCGCAGCGGCGACGCGCCGGTGCGGCGCGCCGGCGCGCCCCGTACCGGCGTGGACCCGGTGATGCTGGAGATCTTCAACAACCTGTTCATGTCCGCCGCCGAGCAGATGGGCGCGGTGCTTGCCGCGACCGCCACCTCGGTCAACATCAAGGAGCGCCTGGACTATTCCTGCGCGGTGTTCGATGCCGGGGGAAACCTGGTGGCCAACGCGCCGCACCTGCCGGTGCACCTGGGCTCGATGGGCGAATCGGTGCGCGCGGTGATCCGCGGCAACGCCGGCCGCATCCGCCCCGGCAACGTGTACATGCTGAACGCCCCCTACAACGGCGGCACCCACCTGCCCGACGTGACCGTGATCACGCCGCTGTTCGGCGGCGCGCAGGCGGGCGGCAGCCACGCGGGCAACGGACAACGGGACATCGTCTTCTGGGTCGCGAGCCGCGGCCACCACGCCGAGATCGGCGGCGTGAGCCCGGGTTCCATGCCCGCCTTCTCAACGCGCATCGAGGAGGAAGGCGTGCTGATCGACGATTTCCTCCTGGTCGAGGCCGGCCGGCTGCGCGAGCGCGAGGCGCTGGCGCTGTTCGCAAGCGGCCCCTGGCCCTCGCGCAACCCGGCGCAGAATCTGGCCGACCTCACCGCCATGGTCGCCGCCAACGAGCGCGGCGTGCGCGAGCTGACCGCGCTCGCGGACCACTACGGCCTCGCGACGGTGCAGGCCTACATGGCGCACGTGCAGCATAACGCCGCGGAAGCGGTAAGAAGGGTGATCGACACTCTCGCGGGCGGCTCGTTCGAGCTGGAAATGGACTCCGGCGCGAGAATCCGCGTCGCCGTCGCCATCGAGCGCGCGGCGCGTCGCGCCCGCATCGACTTCACCGGCACCTCGCCGCAGCGTCCGGACAACTTCAACGCGCCCTCCGCGGTGGCCATGGCGGCGGTGCTGTACGTATTCCGCACGCTGGTCGCCGCGGACATCCCGCTCAACCACGGCTGCCTCGTCCCGCTGGAGGTGGCGATTCCGCCGGGATCCATGCTCGCCCCTTGCTACCCCGCGGCGGTGGTCGCGGGCAACGTGGAGACCTCGCAGGCGGTGACCGACGCCCTCTACGGGGCGCTTCGCGTCATGGGCGCCGCCCAGGGCACCATGAACAACTTCACCTTCGGCGATGCCGAGCGCCAGTATTACGAGACGATCTGCGGCGGGGCGGGCGCCGGCAACGG
>JADLDQ010000418.1 GCA_020846575.1 Burkholderiales bacterium | reverse complement strand
TAGCGCACGCCGAACGACGCCATCGCGAGCGCCTGCATCCAGAAGTCGAGGATGGGCTTGGACCAGAACCAGTTCTCTTGCGCCCACCACAAGCTGATCCAATCGTCGCGCGACAAGATTTCGCGTGAGACCTCGCCGTAATGCGTTTCCCACGGATCCCACAACCCGTAAGAACCCAGCATTGGGAGAATGAGGAGCGACGCTGTCACAAAAACGAAGAGCGCCGGACGCCGCAGTGCCGACACACCGAGCGCAAGCAACGCCGCAACAATGACGTAAGGCAACTTGCCAAGCCCGAGAACGATCGCCCCACCGACGAGGATCACGATCGCGAGTGGAATCATCGTCTTCGGAGCCATCCAATCGGGCTCACCCGCCTGCGCGCCGAAGAGGTTCGCCGACGGCAACGCCGCAAGCTCCGCCTTGTCCTTTGGGCGAAGAAGACCGAACGCATCCAGCAATCCCCCGACGGCGACCAGCATTGTGAGAACGCCGTAGAGGGGTCCGTGCCAAATCTGCTTCTCGTTCGCCATCAAGAGGAACGTGATGAAGCCAAAGACGGCGAAGATGGCGGACCCGCGCCAGGCGTGGCTTGGGATCGGATTTCGGGGGGCCTTGGGGGCTGTGCTGGGCGAAGTCGAGGACGACATACGAAGGAAGCTCCGAGCGACTCAAATCATCGAAATGAAACGCCCTTCTAGGGCAAGGAGGCGGAGCATAGACACGGCTTTGCCGAAGGTCCAGCCGGCCCTGTTTGATCCTTCGGAAGGGGGGTGTTACGACAATCCCCGATGTTTTCACCCCGACGGAAGACGGCCGCCGCCCTCGCATTGCTTCTCGGACTGGCACTCGTGTCCATCGATGCACCAGCGGCACACGCCGATCGACGTCGCGCTCGCTCAGCGCGGGTGACCCAGGCGGTGATCCCGGCCGCGCAAGCGTTGCCTGTCCCTGTGCCACTCGCTGCACCCCGGCCGTTCGTGATTGTCCGTGGCGACGACCATCGCCGTTTTGAGATGCCGCCCGCCACCCCTGAAGGCGGCTTTGACGAGGCCGACCTTCGCATTGCGGCCGAAGCCTTCGCTTACCGCAACGATCAATCAACGCACAACGTTGAAACGCGCCTTTTGGATCTGGCATACCGAGCGATGGTTCACTTCAACGCCGACCACGTGGTTCTCGTGAGCGGCTTTCGTCGGACACGTGTGACGAGCCGTCACTCGCACGGACGCGCCATCGACATGGAAATCCCGGACGTCTCGGCACGAGATCTCGCACGCTTCCTCGAGCAGAGCGGGTTTGTGGGCGTCGGTATTTACCCACGCAGCGGATTTGTGCACCTTGATGTGCGCGGCGCAAGTTACTTCTGGGTGGACTACTCGGGCTCCGGCCGTCGCGGTCGCGCACGTCCGCGCAACATGGACGACGCAGCACGTTACGATCAGCTC
>JADLDQ010000417.1 GCA_020846575.1 Burkholderiales bacterium | reverse complement strand
CGCGTCGACGAACGCTGCCGCCGCGTGATGACGTGCAGCCAGGCCCTGCGCGAGAATCTCGTCAACGACGCACGCATCCCGAAAGAGCTGATCCGCATCGTGCCGCTGGGCGTGCCGGTACCCGAGCATCCGCTGACCGCGCAGCGCGACGAAGGCCGCGATCCGGTCGTCGGCACGTTCGCGAAGCTCACGCCGCGCAAGGACCTGGCGACCTTCCTGCGGGCGGCGAAGGAAATCGTGAAGGTGCGCCTGGGCGCCTGCCAGTTCCTGATCGTCGGCGACGGCCCGGAGGAGTCGCGGCTGCGCAAGCTGACGCGGCAGCTGGAACTCGAGAAGAACGTCACGTTCTCGCACGCCAGCGTGCCGCACCACCAGGTGCTGGCGGACGTGGACGTCTACGTGCAGACCTCGCGGCAGGAGGGCTTCGGCACCTCTACCCTGGAGGCGATGGCCTGGGGCGTGCCGGTGGTGGCGACGTCGGTGGGCGGGCTGATCGGCCTGGTGAAGGATGGCGAGACCGGCTTCCTGGTGCCCGTGGGCGACCCGGCGGCGCTGGCGGGGCGCATCTTCGACCTATTGAACAACGCCGAACTGCGCGCAAAACTGGGCGCGGCGGCCTACGAACGCGCGGCGGCCGAATTTTCCCTTCCCCGGATGATCGCGGGTATCGTCAGCGTCTATGAAGAGGCGCTGCAGAAGCAGCCCTCCGGTGCTACGGCATAGGCCCCCGAGAACCCGCCGCTTTTGTCGATTGTTTCACGGGGCCGGCTATTTAGAGTGCGTCTTAAAATCGAACCGTGAGACGGATGCGGAGTGCCGGGCCAGCGATGCGAGGAAGGCGAACAAGCCTTATCGGGACAAGATACGGCGCGTGAGCCTGACGAAGCAGCGCGCCGCCCGCCACCCGCAGACGGCCACGGGACGTTTTAAGACGTGCTCGTCAGGTGTCGGAGTAGGAATGATCATCGCTGACCACCCCCTCCACGGATCCGGACATGCGGCACTACCGCATCCGGCTCTTGCCTTGGGTGATGACGGCCAGTCGCAGATTCGGCCAGGGGTGACAGATGCG
>JADLDQ010000416.1 GCA_020846575.1 Burkholderiales bacterium | reverse complement strand
GAACTGCCCGCGGCCTTCAGGATCGCGGCGAGATTCGCGAGCACCTGCTCGGTCTGCTCTTCGACCGGCCCGAGTTTCTTCTCGCCGGTGGCCGGGTCGATGGGCAACTGCCCCGCGATGTAGACGGTGCCATTGTGCACGACGGCCTGCGAGTAATGCCCCGCGGGCGCGGGCGCGTGTTCGGTGAAGACGGTGCGCATGGCGAGTTCTTCTCCTCGGGTTCCGGGCACCTGGGCGCCTTGAGTATCCCACGGGCCTGCGCGGCGTGCTAGTCTATGGGGATGGGCCGCCGGTACGGCCCGAATCATAGCGATTGCGGTAATCCTGAGTGCTGCGGGCGAAATCGGGTGGCCTACTATGGATTTCGGAAATGTTTTAATTTGGGCAACGATCCTGATTGCTGTAGGGATCCTGCTATTTGGCATATGGGCACTGAAAGAAAACCTGCGCCTGTACTTCTCGGTAGACCGGCCATTGGGTCTCAACCGAATGGACCGTTTTGAGCTGATCGCATCCTCCTATGGACGCATCCACGGATGGTATGTCGAATACGAGGGGCAGAGGATTGCGGAGCTTGAAGATCCACAGTACGCGGACATGTTTTGGGAAAGTTACAAGGTAA
Source organism: Burkholderiales bacterium (assembly GCA_020846575.1). Taxonomy (GTDB): domain Bacteria; phylum Pseudomonadota; class Gammaproteobacteria; order Burkholderiales; family SG8-39; genus JADLDQ01. Next base: position 928 of record JADLDQ010000416.1, on the reverse strand, counting down.
CGCTGATCCAATCTGCCGATGCCGCAGCCGAAAGGCCGCTTGAGCCGATTAAATGGTGTGCCTCGAATCGGTAGGTTTTCAGAAATCGAAAAGTCGAGCGCGCCAGAGCAGATAGCGCTTTTGGGCACCACCTTGTGAAGGAGGGCCGCGTTGTTATGCGGTGCCTCTATGTGCACTGCTCTGGACCATGGGTTTGGGAATATCCGATGTTTTGGATCTGGAAATGGCGGCGCAAGAAATGCCAAGTATGAGTTCCGATTTTGCCTTCGCAACGTCCGAATAGCTGCTTCTCTGCGAGCATTTGTTTTCTCTGCAACTCTGCGTTGAAGTTGTTTTTGTAAGTGCTGGCAAGAGCGTCACTTGCGATAATTCCTGAATGCCGCGGAACGGGGCGCGTCTAAGTACGTGGTACACTTAACAGTGTAGGAGTGGGGACGATTCGGGCGTGCGCCCTTGCGCGCGAACCCGGCCGCAACGGCAGGTCAACAACGGGAGGAACGGGTCATGTCGACGGGCAAGATCGTGAAGTGCTTGAGCGTGCTGGCGGTTGCGCTGCTGTACTGCGCCGCGCCGGCGTTGCGTGCCGAGGAAGGCGGTAACGCCAGGGCCGACGAAGCCGCCGCCAAGGCCGCGAAGGAAGCGGCGAAGCAGGCCGAGCGCGAGAAGAAGGACGCCGCCGAGAAGGCCGAGAAGGAAGCCAAGGCCGCCAAGGAAGCCGCCAAGAAGGCCGAGAAGGAGAAGGAAGACGCCGACAAGAAAGCCGAGAAGGAAAAGGAGGAAGCGGCCAAGCAGGCGGAGAAGGCCAAGTAGGAAGCCGAGAAGGCAAAGGACGACGGCGGCGAGGAACAAGCAGCCGCCCAGCCCCGACGCCACGAAGGCGCGGACAACGAGAACCCGCTGGTGCGCTTCTTCACGCACACCGTCGGCG
>JADLDQ010000039.1 GCA_020846575.1 Burkholderiales bacterium | reverse complement strand
TGGCGCCCCGAAGACGAATCGAACGTCCGACCTACCCCTTAGGAGGGGGTTGCTCTATCCACTGAGCTACCGGGGCGCGGGAGGCAAAGGCAATCGCGGGCAGTGCGCGGCCGATTATATCGTCACCGTGCAGCCGCGAACCCACTCGCGTGTTCGCCCGGAGGCCGACCGGCGCGAGGCATCGACCCCCGGGCGCGGGCGACCGCGCCTCACGCGTGCCCGCGCCTCACGCGTGCCCGCGCCTCACGCGTGCCCCAGCGCCCATCCCAACCCTCCCGCCGAGCCCACGAAAAGCGCCAGGTGCACCCAGGCCCAGATCGCGTAGTGCCTGGCGAGCGCTTCGGGCCTGACGTTCGCGATCAGGAAGGGCCGCCCGTCGCCGGGTTTTCGCAGCACGTGCAGCGGCCGCGCGGCGCTCCGCTCGCGCATCACTTCGCGTTCGGCCGCGCGCCGCGCCGCCTCCCACTCGGCGAGGTCGATGCGCCCGTCGCCGTCGCGGTCGAAGCGCTCCAGCAACGTGGCCTGATCCTTCTTCCACGCATCCAGGGTGCCCGACACCGCGGTGCGAAGCGCCCGCTGATCTTCCACGGGATGGGATGAGTGGAACTCCCCGATCGCGTACACCGGTTCGCCTTCCAGGATGGTCCACTCGGTGGTGCGGTAGTCGCCGCTCTCCCATGTGTCCTTGCGGCTGCTGTGGATCTCCGCGCCGACCGGATCGACGACGCAGCGCCCGGTGCCGTCGTCCAGCAGGAACGAGAAGTCGCACTCGTCGCGCTCGACCTCGCGCCAGCGCTCGGATTCGCGCTTCTCGACGACGTAGCGGTACCACACGCAGACCTTGGCGGAGGCTGGGGACCTGGTCGGTGTTCCGGGCAGGTTGGCGGCGCGGCCGTACAGCTCGGCGAAACCCTGCGCGGCCGAGGCCACGCGCGAGGTCGGCGTGTCCGCAATGGTGCGATGGCGGCGGAAGGCGCCTGCCCACGCCATGAGCGATATGAGCCCGACCAGGGAGAAGGTCCCTATCCAGCCGGGACGCGAATCGATCTGGAATCCGACGACGACCAGCACCAGCTGCCCGCCGGTGACCAGCAGCTGCGCATACAGGCGGCCGATGCGGCGGACCATCCGTGTATGTCCCCGGCGGCGCCGGACGCCGGCCGGTTCAGGCGAACAGCTGCTTCATGTCCACGTCGGCGATTTCGGCGGCGCCGAACTCCAGCAGCTTCGCCGGCCCGAACTTGAACGTCCTCGCCACGATCAGGTCCGGAAACTGCTCGATGCGCACGTTGTTGACGTTGACCGACTCGTTGTAGAACTCGCGCCGGTCCGCGATCGCGTTCTCCAGCTGCGAGATGCGCGCCTGCAGCTGCAGGAAGTTCTCGTTCGCCTTCAGGTCCGGATATGCCTCGGCAACCGCGAACAGGCCGCCCAGGCTGGAGCGTAGCGCGCTTTCCGCCGGACCCAGCGCGGAGACGTCCTGCTTTTCGCGCGCCGCCTGGACCAGGGCGCGCGCCCGGATCACCTTCTCGAGGGTTTCCTGCTCGAACTGGCGATACTGGCGGCAGGTTTCCACCAGCTTGGGTATCTCGTCGTGCCGCTGCTTGAGCAGCACGTCGATGTTGGACCAGGCGCGCGACACGGCGTGCTTCACGTTCACCAGGCCGTTGTAGAGCATCGCCACATAAGCCGCCAGGGCGGCGGCGACGGCGATGAGTATCCATCCGAGCACGCTCATGTAGACTTTCTCCCGATTCCGGGTCCGGTCTCGCGCCGGCGACGGGCGATTGTATCCGCCGGCATGAGCGCTCGCTCGCCACGCCGCCGAATGAGGTTCGCAGCGTGAAGACAGGTTTCACCGAGGTTCTGGATTTCTGGTTCGGTCCGCCCGCGGCCGCGTGCCGCGGCCGGCCGCGGCGCGAATGGTTCCGCAAGGACGATGCGTTTGATGCGCAGATCCGGCGCCGCTTCCTGACGCTGTACGAGGACGCGTTCGCAGCCGACTTTTCGCACTGGGAGCGCACGCCCTTTGCCGCGCTCGCCCTGGTGATCGTGCTCGACCAGTTTCCGCGCAACATGTTCCGCGGCGAGGCGCGCGCCTTCGCCGCCGACGCACGGGCACTGCAGGCGGCCAGACGGCTCCTGGAGCGGGGATTCGAGGCCGCCCTGCTGGCGCACGAGCGCACCTTCGCCTACCTGCCGTTCGAGCATTGCGAGGACCTCGCGGTGCAGCGCCGTTCGGTGGCGCTGTTCACTGCGCTGGGCGGCGGGGACGCGCCGGGATCGGCGCTCGACTACGCGCGCCGGCACTACGAGGTGATCGCCCGCTTCGGGCGCTTTCCCCACCGCAACGCGGCGCTCGGACGCGCCAGCACGCCGCAGGAGATCGAGTTCCTCGCGCGTCCGGGTTCCGCCTTCTGAGACGAGCGCCGGTGAGCGGTCACGATGCACTCGCCGCCTCCGCCTGGGTGCGGCGCTTCGCCGGGCTCATCCGGCCGGGAGGCGTCGCGCTGGATCTCGCCTGCGGCAGCGGCCGCCACGCGCGCTACCTGCTCGAGCGGGGCCTGCGGGTGGTGGCGCTGGACAGGGACGCCGAGCGGCTTTCCCCGCTGCGCGATCTGGCGGGCGTGGAGGTGGTCTGCGCCGATATCGAGTGCGGACCCTGGCCGCTGGCGGGGCGCGTCTTCGACGGCATCGTGGCGACGAACTACCTGCACCGGCCGCTGTTCGCCACGCTTCACGCCTCGCTCGCCGAGGGCGGGGTGCTCATCTACGAGACCTTCGCCGCCGGCAACGAGCGCTACGGCAGGCCCGCCAATCCGGACTTCCTGCTCCGCCGCGACGAACTGCTCGCCTGCGCGCGGCCGCTGCAGGTCGTGGCCTTCGAGCAGGGCCTGGTGGCGCGCCCGGCCCCCGCCGTGGTGCAGCGCATCTGCGCGGTGCGCACCGGCGCACCGGTTCCCATCGACTGACCGTCCAGGCGGTGGTTTCGGATAAAATACCGCCGCAAACCTCGAGGGCCTGCCCATGATCAGCGGAAGCATCGTCGCCATCGTCACGCCGATGCAGGATGACGGCGCCCTGGACTTCCAGCGCTTTGGCGCGCTCATCGACTTCCATGTCGCGGAAGGCACCGATGGCATCGTCGTGGTAGGAACGACCGGGGAGTCGCCCACGGTCGATTTCGACGAGCACAAACAGATCATCCGCTTCGCCGTCCAGCACGCCGCAGGCCGCATTCCGGTCATCGCAGGCACCGGGGCCAATGCGACGGCCGAGGCTATCGAACTGTCCGAATCCGCCCGGGAGGCGGGCGCCGCCGCCTCCCTGTCCGTGGTGCCCGACTACAACAAGCCCGGCCAGGAAGGCCTGTACCGGCATTTCCGCGCCGTCGCCGAGCGGGTGGACATCCCTCAGATCCTCTACAACGTGCCCGGACGCACGGTCGCCGACATCTCCAACGACACGGTGCTGCGCCTGGCGCAGATTCCGAACGTGACGGGCATCAAGGATGCGACCGGCAGCATGGAGCGCTGCTGCGACCTGATGCGACGCGCCCCGGAGGGATTCGCGGTCTACAGCGGCGACGACGCGAGCTGCCTCGGGCTCATGCTGCTGGGCGGCAGGGGCGTGATCTCGGTGACCGCGAACGTGGCGCCGCGGCTGATGCGCGAGATGTGCGCCGCGGCGCTCGCCGGCGACCTGCCGCGGGCGAGGGCGCTGAACAACCGCCTCCTGCCGCTGCACCAGCGGCTCTTCGTGGAGGCCAATCCGATTCCGGTCAAGTGGGCGCTCGCGCAGATGGGCCTGATCGGCATGGGCGTGCGCCTGCCGCTGACGCCGCTCGCCTCGCAGCACCACGAGACGGTGCGGGAAGCCATGCGCGAGGCTGGCATCGACGCGCGGGCCGGGCTGCGCGTCGTGGAGGGAAAGACGGCATGAACGCGCCACGGGCACTCAGGCGGTTCGCCGCCGTGGCGCTCGCGGCGCTGGCGGCGGGATGCGGATCCACCTCGTTGTTCGAGTCGGGCCGGATCGAGTACAAGTCCGCCGGCAAGCTGCCGCCGCTGGAGGTGCCGCCCGACCTGACCGCGCCCACGCGCGACGACCGCTACGTGGTGCCCGACGTCTCTCCCACCGGCACGGCGACCTATTCCGCGTACACGAGCGAGCGCTCGGGCATCCGCGAGTCGAGCGAGATACTGCCCAAGGTGGAGAATGTGCGCGTCGAGCGCTCCGGGAGCCAGCGCTGGCTGGTCGTCTCCAGCACGCCCGAGAAGGTCTGGCCGGTGGTGAAGGAGTTCTGGCAGGAGACCGGGTTCCTGCTGCGGGTCGAGCAGCCCGAGGCCGGCGTCATGGAGACCGACTGGGCGGAAAACCGGGCGAAGATCCCGCAGGACATCATCCGCAACACGCTCGGCCGGCTGATCGACGGCGCCTACTCGACCGGCGAGCGCGACAAATTCCGCACCCGCCTGGAACCCGGCGCGCGGCCGGGAACGACCGAGGTCTACATCAGCCACCGCGGCGTGGTCGAGGTCTACACGACTCAGCAGAAGGACTCCACCGTCTGGCAACCACGCCCCCCCGATGCGGAGCTCGAGGCCGAGATGCTGCGCCGGCTGATGGTGCGCTTCGGCGTGGAGGAGGCGCGCGCGAGGAGCAGCGTGGAGTCCGCCCCGCCGGCCGAGCGCGCCAGGCTGGTGTCGGCCAAGGAAGGTGGCAGCCTCCTGGTCGTGGACGAACCCTTCGACCGGGCGTGGCGGCGTGTCGGGCTGGCCCTGGATCGCGTCGGCTTCACCGTGGAAGACCGCGACCGTTCCAAGGGGTTCTACTTCGTGCGCTACGTCGATCCGCAGGACGACGCCGCCAGCGGCGTGAAGAAGAGCGAAGGGATACTCTCGCGGCTGATGTTCTGGCGTTCGAGCCGCAGCGAGGCGAAGCCCGAGCAGTACCGCGTCCTGGTGCGCGACAACCAGGACTCGAGCCAGGTGCAGGTATTCGACAAGGAGGGCGCGGCGGAGAAGTCCGAGACCGCGCGCCGCATCCTGACCCTGCTGCAGCAGCAGCTCAAGTAACGATTGGCCTTGCGTTCCCGGCATTGCGGTGCGCCGCGGCGCAAGGGGCGCTAGCCGCCGGTGCGCTTCGCATCGCTCGGCAGCGGCAGCGAGGGAAACGCCCTCGTCGTGGAGGCGGGCGCCACCCGCGTCATGCTGGACTGCGGGTTTTCGCTGCGTGACACCGAGTCGCGCCTCGCCCGCGCCGGTCTCGATCCGGGCCAGATCTCGGCGCTGTGCCTGACGCACGAACACGACGATCATGCCTCGGGGGCTTTCGTTTTCGCGCGCCGCCACCGCATACCGGTCTGGCTTACCTCCGGCACGCTGGCCGGTGTGCGCGCCGCAACGGGCGGCGCGGATGCCGGTGTGCGCACGCAGGCGATCCTCGCCGAGCAGCGCTTCGAAATAGGCGACCTGGAGGTGTTGCCCTACACGGTGCCCCACGATGCCCGGGAGCCGGTCCAGTTCGTGTTCTCCGACGGCGGCGCGCGGCTCGGGGTGCTGACCGACACCGGCCGTTCGACAGCGCACATCGAAGCGGTTCTCTCGGGGTGCGCAGCGCTGGTGCTGGAGGCGAATCACGACAGGCAGATGCTGGAGCAGGGCCCCTATCCGCCGCGGCTCAAGTCACGTATCGCCGGTGGTTTCGGACATCTGGACAATGCCGCGGCCGGCGCGCTTCTGTGCACGCTCGAGCGGCGCCGGCTCAGGCACGTCGTGGCCGCACACCTTTCGCAGACCAACAACACGCCGGCGCATGCCGCCGCGGCGTTCGCCGCCGCGCTCGGCTGCGGGGAGGACTGGATCACCCTCGCGCCCCAGGCTTCGGGGTTCGAATGGCGGGAGATCTGAGGTCCGGTCCACCCGCCACGGCAAGGGGCCACCAGCAAAAAAGGCCTGCTGCGCGTTCGCGCAGCAGGCCTTCGTGCGCGCAGGGAGGCGTACCTCCCGGCGTCGTCGGGCTCGTTACTTCTTCATCGCCTCGGCGGCGCCTTTCTGAGCTCCTGACATGGCGCCTTCCATGCCGCCGCTCTTGGCGCCTTCCATCGCGCCCTTGGCGGCGGAAGTGGCAACGTCCTTGGCCTTGTCCATCATCTCCGCCGTCTTGCCGTCGGCGGACTTGGCGGCGTCCCCGGCGGGGGCTGCAGCCTGGCCTTCCTTGGAGGCGTCGCCCGGAGCCGCTTCCTTCGGGGCTTCGGCCGGCTGTACGGGGGCCGCGGGAGGCGTTTCGGCCTTGGGCGCCGGGGGAGGTGCGGGTTGTTCCTTGCTGCAGCCGGCCACAACCAGCAGAGCCAGTGCGGCGGCAGCCATCGTCATCTTCATGTCGGATTCCTGATCGCTTGTTGTTGAGGGGGTATCTCGGCGGCACGTCGCTGCGCGCCGATTGCGCATATTCTAGTGATCGTCATATTCGTTGTCGCTTTCGAACACCTGACATTGCGTCACCGGCCCCGCCTGCGACGGCTGGCGCAGACAGATCGGCTCGCTCCATGGCGTCAGAGGCCGGCCTGCGTCGGGGATACCGCGAGCACGGAACTCTCCCAGATCTGGTCGAAGCGCTCCTTCATGCCGCGCGCCTCCTTGTTGTCGTGCAGGTGCAGGACGCCGCGGGGATGGCTCGCCACGCCCCTGCGCGCGAAATGCAGTTCGTCGCACAGGATGAAGCAGTCCTGCACGCGCGCGGCGTCACCGTGGGTCTGGTGAATGGCCATGCTGGCCGAGAAGGTCGCCAGCAGCGACATCAGGCGCGGGAGGCCGCGCCGGATGTAATCGGGGCTGTGCACGGCGAGGCACACGCGGTTGGCGCGGCTGCGTCGCAGGAGGCGCTCGATCATGGCCACGCGCTGAGCGGATTCGAACCCGAGTTGCGAAAGGTCGGGGTCGAAGATGCGCAGTTCGCGGCTGGCGAGCGGCAGCAGCGTATCGAGCGCGGCGAGGTACTCGCGTCTCAAGGTGAGCAGCGTGCGCTGCGGCGCCGGGATCGAGAGTGTGCCTTCGTCTTCGCTCATCTGCGCGTCCCGAAATGTAGCCGGTCGAAGGTCTACCCGTCGTGGCGGGCGTCGGGCAGCGCTGCATCGCACTGGCGCGCCGGCCCGGCGCGCCGCCTGTCGGCCAGGCGTTGCAGCAGGGCGCGAGTTCCCGCCCCACTCGGGTCCCGGTCCGGCGCGACCTCGCCCTGCCGGCGGAACACCTCGCAGGAATCGCGATGCGGCCCGACGCCGTTGCGCGGCGTTGCGCAGCGCACCCGCGGGTTGCCCGGTCGCGCCCGGGGCAGGAATGCGAATCGCTCGCGCGCTTCGCGGGCCGGCCCGCGATGCAGATCGGATCCGCGAACGCGCAGGGTCCGGAGCCGGGGGAGCAGCGCGAGTCCGGACGCCGCGCTCCTCGCGTGGCGAAACAATTCAGGAATCTGGATATCTCCCTCGATTACTGAAATCGCCCGCCGCGCCGCAGGCGGGTGTCGCTGCGCGCAACGCGTCATGAACCGCCGCGCCGCGAACCCACCGGGCAGTTGCAAAGTGACCCCGCCGATTATAGTCTTCGAGGCGGCCGAACCCGCTTTCGGAGCAAAGCACGAACGCAACGATGGTGACGCCCGTGACCTTGCGGGCCGGACAGCCGGCGCCGCTGTTCTCGCTCCCCGACGCGGACATGGCGCCGGTGCAACTTGCCGGGTTTCGCGGCAAGAAGAACGTCGTGCTCTACTTCTACCCGAAAGACGGCACGCCCGCCTGCACCCTGCAGGCGACGGAATTCACCGACCACGAAGACGAATTCACACGCCTGAACTGCGTGGTGATCGGCGTGAGCCCTGACGACTGCCTGAGCCACGCCGAGTTCCGCGACGCGAACGGGGTCTCGATCTGCCTGCTCGCCGATCCGGAGGGTGAGGTATCGCGGAAGTACGGCGTCTGGGAGGAGCGCGAGACCCACGGCCAGCGCAAGGGCTGCGTGCTGCGCTCCACCTTCATCATCGACCGCAAGGGTCTGCTGCGGCAGGCGCTCTACGGCGTCAATCCGAAGGGCCACACGGCCGAGGTCCTCGACCTGGTGCGCCGCATCGTCAAGAGCGACCCCGGCGACAAGGGCCCTTCCCCGGCGGTGCGCTGAATGGACCGCGGCGCGGGTACGGCTCGGACGGCCTCGAGCGCGCGAGCGCCCGCATGAGGGTCGCCGGCGGCCGTGTCGTATCGCTCGATGTCGAACTGTCCGACATCTGGGGCAACCGCATCGAGAGGTCCGACGCTCCGGTTCAGTACCTGCACGGCGGCTATGGCGACATCTTTCCTGCGGTGGAGCGTGCGCTGGAGGGAAAGGTGGAAAAGGACCGGGTGGAGGTGAGGCTGGAGCCCGAGGACGCGTTCGGCGACTACGATGCGACGCTGTTGCGGGTGGAGCCGCGCGCAAAGTTCCCCGAGCCGCTCCAGGTCGGTATGCGCGTCGCCGGTGCGGACGTCTCCGGCGAGGAAGACCTGGTGTTTACCGTCACGGACATCGCCGAGGACAAGGTGGTGCTGGACGCCAATCATCCGCTCGCCGGGATCGCCCTCAAGTTCGTGGCGGTGGTGGCGGCGGTTCGACCGGCCGTGCCCGCCGAGATCGAGAGCGGCAGCGCCGATGATCCCTCGGCGGTGATCCTGCGTCCGCTGCCCTGAGCGGCGGCTCCCGCGCGCTCGTCGTGCCGCGACGCCGATCGGGGTATTCTCCCGCCGCGGTGCGTTCCATCCGATCCGGCATGCGGCTGCGGCGCGGCGGCTGCGCCCGCGGGTCCGGCGGTCATGGAGAAAGGCGGGCATGAGCGGCATGCTGGGCGTGTTGAGCTACGGGTTGGGAACCGTCGTCGGGTTCCTGCTCTTCGGGCTCCTGGTCTACTGGTTCGTCCAGGACGTGACGCAGAAGCGTCACAGCGTCCTGCGCAACTATCCGCTGGTCGGGCGTCTGCGCTACTACTTCGAGCAGCTGGGCGAGTACCTGCGCCAGTACCTCTTCATGAACGACCGTGAGGAGCTGCCGTTCAACCGCGCGACGCGCAGCTGGGTCTACCGGCTCGCCAAGGCCGAAGGCGGCATCATCGGCTTCGGTTCCACCAACAACGTGAGCGAGCCGGGCTCGATCATCTTCGTCAATGCGCCGTTCCCGGTGCTGGAGGAGGAGCGGCTCGAGACGCCGCCGCTTGCGATCGGCTCGGACTACTGCAAGGAGCCGTTCAGCGCCCGTTCGCTGGTCAACATCAGCGGCATGAGTTTCGGGGCGATATCGGAACCGGCGGTGCGGGCGCTGTCCGCGGGCGCCGCGCGCGCCGGCTGCTGGATGGACACCGGCGAGGGCGGGCTGTCGCCGTTCCACCTCGAGGGCGGCTGCGACATCGTCATGCAGGTCGGAACGGCCAATTACGGGGTGCGCGACCGCGACGGCCGCTTCTCGCCGGAGCGCTTGCGCGAGATCGCCGCGCACCCTTCGGTGCGCGCCTTCGAGATCAAGCTCTCGCAGGGCGCCAAGCCGGGAAAGGGCGGCGTGCTGCCCGCGGCGAAGGTGACCGAGCAGATCGCCGCCATCCGCGGCATCGAACCGCACCGGGACTCGATCAGCCCCAACCGGCATCGCGACATCGCCAGCGTGGACGAGCTACTGGACCGGGTCGCCCGGGTCAGGGAGCTCTCCGGCAAGCCGGTGGGTGTGAAGACCGCCATCGGGGGCTGGCAGTTCATGAACGAGCTGTGCGATGCGGTCAACCGCCGCGGGCTGGAGTACGCGCCGGATTTCCTCGCGATCGACGGCGGCGAGGGCGGGTCGGGCGCCGCGCCGCAGGCCCTGATGGACCACATGGCGCTGCCGATCGCGGAGGCCCTGCCGCGCGTGGTCGATGCCTTGATCGAGTCCGGGCTGCGGCCGCGGGTGAGGGTGATCGCCGCGGGGCGCCTGGTCACTTCCGCGCGCGCCGCCTGGGCGCTGTGCGCCGGCGCGGATTTCGTGAACACCGCGCGCGGGTTCATGTTCGCGCTGGGCTGCATCCAGTCGCTGCGCTGCCACCAGAACACCTGCCCGACCGGCGTGACCACGCACAACAAGCGCCTTCAGCGCGGCCTGGTGGTCGAGGAGAAATCGCTGCGGGTGGCGCAGTACGCCGCCGGCATGAACCAGGAGATCAACATGATCGCGCACTCCTGCGGCTGCCGGCACGCGCGCGAGCTCGGCCGCGAGCACGTGCGCATCGTCCAGTCTGCCGGCCGCAGCGTGGCGCTCAACATGCTCCATCCCTGCCCGGCGCCGGGCTCGAGGCGAGCGCGCGAGGGTTCCGCGGCCGCCGGGGCGGTGCGAATCTGAAGTGGCGCTCGCTGCGGCCGGCGCCCGCTACCCGGGTTGCGCGATCGGGCCGCGATCGACCAGGCTCGCGCCCTCGGCGGCGGGGACGAGGTCGTAGCGGCGCGCGTGGAAGCGCGCCACCTGCGGGCGGTGCGCGATGCTGAACACCGCCGCCTGCGGCAGTTTCGCGCGCACCAGCGAGTACATCTGCGCCTCCAGCGCCTCGTCCATCGAGGCGGTGGCCTCGTCGAGGAACAGCCAGTCGGGCCGGTGCAGAAGCGCTCGGGCGAGCGCCAGGCGCTGCTGCTCGCCCAGAGACAAGCGCATCGACCAGTTGGACGGCTCGTCCAGGCTCGGCGCCAGGTGGGCGAGGCGGCAGTCCTGGAGCGCGGTGCGGACCGCGTCGTCTCCGAAGGCCCGCGGCTCGGCCGGATAGCACACCGCCGCGCGCAGGGTGCCGATCGGCAGGTACGGCTTCTGCGGCAGGAACAGGGCCCGGGTGCCCTGCGGTAGGACGACCCGGCCGCGCGCGTAGGGCCCGATGCCGGCGATGGCGCGCACCAGCGTGCTCTTGCCGCTGCCCGAGGGCCCGCTCAGCAGCACGCGCTCGCCCGGCCGCAGCGCGAGTTGCGCCCCGGCGAGCAGCACGCGGCCGGGGATTCCCCCGCCCTGCGGGACAGAGAGCTCCAGGTCCTGGACGGCGAGTGCACCGGCGCCCGCCGTTTCCACCTCGAAGCCGGCGGCCGTGCCCGCCTCGCGCGCCACGGCATCGAGCGCGTTCTTGAAGCTGAGCAGCCGGTCGACACTCGCCTTCCAGTTCGCCAGGTCGGCGTAGCTGTTGACGAACCACGACAGCGCACCTTGCACCTCGCCGAAGGCGTTGGCGATCTGGGTGAGACCCCCCAGCGTGATGGCCCCCGAGAAGAAGCGCGGCGCGGCGACCACGAAGGGAAACACGATCGCCACCTGCGTGTAACCGGCGGTGAAGTAGGTGAGCCGCTTGGTGTAGTGCATCAGCGCCCACCAGGTCTCGCGCACTCCCTCGATGCGGCCGGCGAGGTTGCGCCGCTCCGGCGCTTCGCCCCGGTACAGGGCCACGCCCTCGGCGTTCTCGCGCAGGCGCACCAGGCCGAAGCGCAGGTCGGCCTCCATGCGCTCGAGGCGGAAGTTCACGCCGATGAGCGGCCGGCCGATGAAGTGCGAGGCGAAGCTCGCCAGGAGCGCGTAGAGCACGGCGACCCACACCATGTACCCCGGCACGCTCAGGTCAGTCCCGGCGACGGCGAATTCCAGAGGCCCGGAGACCGCCCACAGGATGGCCACGAAGGACACGAGCGTCACCACCGCGTTCAGCAGCCCCAGCCCCAGGGCGAGGGCGCCGTCGGTGAACAGCCGCAGGTCCTCGGCGATGCGCTGGTCGGGATTGTCGGTGCCGTGGTGATCCAGCTCCAGCCGGTAGTAGACCTGCCGCTCGAGCCACTCCCCCAGGTACTGGTGCGTGAGCCACACCCGCCAGCGCATGGTCAGCATCTGGCGAAGGTACAGGCGGTACACCGCCGCCACGATGTACACGGCGGCCAGAAAACAGAAGTACAGGATCAACTGCGCGAAATCCTGGTAGTTCTTCTGCTCCAGCGAGTTGTAGAACTCGCGGTTCCAGGTGTTGAACAGCACCGCCATGTAGACCAGCCCCAGGGTCAGCCCCACGACCGCGATCAGCAGTCCCCAGGCGCGAAGGCGCTCCTCGGATTTCCAGTACGGGGCGGCGAGCGCCCAGACCTTGCCGAGGAAGGACCCCGCGTCGATCAACAGCCGTGTCACCATGAAACTCTCCGTCAAGCTGATCGATCCGAGTGGCGGACCGTATCGAATCCCCGGATTCCGGGACGCAGCACGGGCGCGGGCCCCGCCTGCGCCTTTCGGCAAGCCGCAGGGGGACGCGCGCGGCTTCGTTCGGCGTGCGTGCGCGCGGCCGCAGCGTCAGCGCCACCTCGCCGGCTGCCGCGTCAGCGTCCGCGCCGCCTCGCCGGCTGCAGCGTGTCGTTGAGCATCCCGCGGGCGGCCGCGATCACGTCGCTCGCGAGCGTGCCGATCGGTCCCCGGCGGCGGGCCAGCGCGTCGCCGGCGGCGCCGTGCAGCCACACCGCCGCGCACAGGGCCTGGCGCGCGGCGAGTCCCTGCGCGAGCAGCGCGGCCGCGATGCCGGTCAGGGCATCGCCCATCCCGGCGCTGGCCATGCCGGGATGGCCGGTGGGGTTGATCCACCAGCGGCCATCGAGATCCGCGACGACGGTGCCATTGCCCTTGAGCGCCACGCAGGCACCGAATCGCTCGGCGATGGCGCGCGTGGCGCTCAGGCGGTCCGACTGCACCGCGTGCGTGTCCACGCCCAGGAGTCGCGCCGCCTCGGCCGGGTGCGGCGTCATCAGCACGGCGCCGGCCCGGTGGCCGGCCTGCTGCGCGAGCGCCGGGTCTGCGGCGATGAGGTTGAGCGCATCGGCGTCCAGCACCAGCGCCGCCGGCGAAGCCAGGGCGCGTTGCAGCGCCGCGCGCGCCGCGCTGTCCTGTCCCATGCCGGGCCCCGCTGCGATGACTGCCTGCTCCAGCGGCAGTTCGCCGGCACCGCGCAGCATCAGCTCGGGCTGCAGGGCATCGTGTGAAGGCGCGTGCGCATCGAGCAGCCCGAGGTAGACGCGGCCCGCGCCGCAGGCGAGCGCCGCGCGGCCCGCGAGCAGCGCCGCGCCGACCATGGTTCGGGCCCCGCCCAGGATCGCCACGTTGCCGGCCTTGCCCTTGTGGAAGTTGCGCGGCCTCGGTGCGAGCGAGGTTCGCAGGCAGTCCGCGTCGAGCAGCCAGCCCGAGGGTGTGACCAGCGCCGGGGCGTCCACGTCCAGGCCGGCGAGCGCCACCTCACCGCAGTGGTCGGGGCCATCGAGCGTGTACAGTCCGGGCTTGCGCGCGATGAAGGTGAGCGTGTGGGTCGCGCGCACCGCGCAGCCCATCACCGCCCCGCGGTCGGCGTGGATGCCCGAGGGCACGTCGAGCGCGAGAACCGGGAGCCCGGCGCGATTGATCGTGGCGATCCACTGGGTGAAGATGCCCTCCAGAGGTCGCGCGAGGCCGATGCCGAACAGGCCGTCCACGAGGAGGTCGCAGCGGCTGGCGAGCGAGCGCGGCTCGGGCAGGCGCTCCAGGCACTCGCCTCCCGCGCGCCGCCACCTGGACAGCGCCGCTGCCGCGTCGGCGGGCAGCCGGCCCGGGTCGCCCGCGAACGCCACCTCGACGCCGTAGAACCACTCTTTCAGGTGCACGGCGGCCTCGAACGCGTCGCCGCCGTTGTTTCCCGGGCCGGCCAGGAGCAGCACGCGGCGCCCCCGCTCCGGCATCAGGCGGCGCACCTGTTCCGCGGCGGCGAGACCGGCGCGCGCCATGAGCGGCGCCGACCCGGCCGGCATGCGTGCGCGCGCCGCATCCTCGACGCGGCGCAGGTCGGCGCTCGTGTACAGCGCTTGCAGTGGCATCGTCGAATGATAGCGGCTCGGGCCGCGTCCCACCGCCGGGCCGAGCGCGCTACGCAGGAGGGGATGCGCCGAGGCGCGCGCACACCTCCTCGGCGATGGCGAGCGACGCGGTGAGGCCGGGGGACTCGATGCCGTACAGATTCACCAGACCGGGTACGCCGTGATCCCGCGGCCCCTGTATGAGGAAATCCTCCGCGGGTCCGCCGGGAGGCTGGAGCTTCGGCCGCACGCCGGCGTAGCCCGCTTCCAGCGCGCCCTGCGCGAGGCCCGGCCAGTACGCGCGGATCGCAGCGTAGAAGCCCGCGGCGCGGGCTGGGTCCACCGAGTAGTCCACCGCGCTCACCCACTGCACGTCCGGTCCGAAGCGCGCCTGACCGGCGAGATCCAGCGTCAGATGCACGCCCAGCCCGGCGCTCTCGGGAACCGGGTAGATGAGCCTGGAGAACGGCGCGCGTCCCCGCAGGGTGAAGTAGTTTCCCTTGGCGTAGTGACAGGCGGGAATCGATTCCGGCGCGAGACCCGAAATGCCGTGCGCGAGGGCTTGCGCGAAGAGTCCGGCGGCGTTCACCACGCAGCGCGCGGCCAGGCGCATCGGCTCGGCGCCTCCGACATCCAGCGCCACGCCCCCGGCGCGCGCCTCGCCACGCAGCACCGGGCTGCGCAGTACCACCGTGGCACCGTGAGACTGCGCCTCGCCCTGCAATGCGAGCATGTAGGCATGGCTGTCGACGATGCCCGTCGACGGGGAGGCAAGCGCGGCGCTGCAGGCAAGCTCGGGTTCCAGGGCCCGCGCGCGGGCGGCGCCGATCCATTCCAGATCGTTCACGCCGTTCGCCTCGGCCTGCGCCTTCAGCGCGGCGAGCCGGCCGTGCTGCCCGGGATGGGTGGCCACGATGAGCTTTCCGCACCTGCGGTGCGGGACGCCGCGGCTCGCGCAGTAATCGTAGAGCGCGCTCCGACCCGCCACGCACAGCCGCGCCTTGAGCGAGCCCGCCGGGTAGTAGATGCCGGCGTGCACCACCTCGCTGTTGTGCGAGCTGGTGTGCATGCCGATCGCCGGCTCCGCCTCGAGCACCACGACCTCGCGGCCGCGGCCCGCCAGGGCGCGGGCCACCGCCAGCCCGATCACGCCGGCGCCGACGACGACGCAGTCAAGATGCTCCATGCCTCACCGGCGCGCGCACGCGCCTCGCGTGATGCAGCCGCTCGAAGGCGAACAGCGCCAGGCTGCACAGGCCGATCGCGGCTGCGATCGGCCGCGTGCTTGCGTCCGCGGCGGCGGTGACGGCCAGGCCGAGCGCGGCGCCGATGAGCGTCTGGATGAAGAGCTGCAGGGAAGAAGCGGCCCCTGCCATGGATGGAAACGGCGTGAGCGCCGCGGCGGATACGCACGGAATGACGATTCCGGCGCCGGCGAGATACAGGAGCATCGGGATGGCCACGCTCCACGCGTTCTCCAGGCCGGCGAACGAACACGCGGCAAGCAGCATGCCGCCCGCGAAGCTGAGCGCCGCGCCCAGCCTGAGCATGGCGTTGATGCCCCGGCGCATCACCAGCCGGCTGCCGGCCTGCGCGCCGGCGATGTGCCCCAGCATCACGAACGCGAACAGGGCCGAGAACTGCCCCGGCGTGAGCTCGAGCACCTGCACCGAAACGAGCGACGCGTTGGTGACGAAGGCGAAGATGCCCGCCTGGGCGGCGCAGCCGACCAGCAGCGCCGAGCGGTAGCCAGGGTGCGCAAGCAGCGTTCCGAAATTGCGTACGAAGCGCACCGGCGAAACGCTGCTCCCGCGCGCGGCCCGCGGCGCTGTCTCGGGAAGGCTCGCCGCAATGACCGCGACGAGCACCATGGTCGCGAGCGCAATGCCCACGTAGATCGCTCGCCAGCCGCCGGCCGCGAGCAGCGCGCCGCCGGCGAGCGGCGCGAGAATCGGTGCGACGCCGAACAGCGTCATCACCCTGGCCATGAGGCGCGCCGCGTGTTCCCCGGCGTGCAGGTCGCGAACGATCGCGCGCGCGAGCACCGGTCCGACCACGCAGGCGAGGCCCATGAGGAAGCGCCACCCGGCGAGGCTCGCAAGGCTGCCCGCACTGGCGCATCCCAGCGAGGCTGCCGCATGGAGCGTGAGGCCCCACAGCAGCACCGGCCGGCGCCCGAAGCGGTCCGCGAGCGGGCCGCAGACGAGCTGCGCGGCCGCGTAGCCCAGAAAGAAAGCGGTCAGCGTGAACAGCACCTCGTTGCTGCCCGCGTCGAACTCGGCCAGAAGGAGCGGCAACGCCGGGAGCGTCGCGTCCACCGAGACCGAGATCGTCGCCATGAGCATGGCGAGCAGCAGCGCGAGGGCGGTGGACTCGGGGTTGACTCTCATGCGGGGGGCGCGTAGCCCGGTTGAAGGCCGGCGGGAGCCGGCAGGTGCGGCGAAGCCGCGCGAGTTTAGCACGCAGCCACCGCCGCCCCGGCGCGCTGCGGCCTGCCTTTATCGGGAGTCCGGCGTTGCATGTGGCGCGCGAACCCCGGGGGGGTGCCTGCGCCTATAATGGACGGCGCGGCGGAAGCGATCCGCCCGGCGCGTTTCTCCCCTTCCGGATTCCTCGCACACTCGGCTCGATGGATCGACGCAGCGTCTTCGGCAAGACGGCCAAGGGCCTCATGGAGGCGACCGGGAAGACCGGCCTCCTGTCGCGCGAGCTGCGCAACATCCTCAAGGAAGTGGACGGCAGGGCGAGTCTGGACGCGCTTCGCGAACGCCTTGCGCGATACCCGGAAGCCAAGCTGTTCGAGTTCATCACGGAGCTGGCCCGCAACGGCTTCGTGCGCGAGCTGAGCGCGCCGGAGCCGGCAGCAGCGCCGGTGGCGAAGGCCGGCTCGGCGCCCTCGCCCGCACCTGCCGCAGGGCAGGCGGAAGACCTGGATTTCACCAGCCTCGTCACCCGCCCTGTCGCCGGGGCCGAGCGGCAGTCGGACACAGCGCAGGCGCAGCAGGCCACCGAAGCGCGCGCGAGGGACGAAGCTGCAGCCCGGGCGAGGGCGGAAGCGGCGCGGGTCCGCGCGCAAGCCGTGGTCAAGGCTCGACTGGAAGCCGAGGCGCGGGCGAAGGCGGAAACCGAAGCGACGGCGAGAGCGGAGGTCGCGGCGCGCGAACAGGCGCAAGCGCAGGCGCGCGCGCGCGCGGAGACCGAGGCGCGCGCCAGGCGCGAGGCCGAGGAAAAGGCGCGCCAGGAGGCTGCGCAGCTGAGGGCCACGCTCGAACAGGAGCGAAAGGCTCGCGACGAAGCCGAGCGTGCGGCGCGCGAACAGGCCGAACGGCTTGCCCGCGAGATGCGCGAGCACGTCCAGCAGCAGGAGCAGGAGCGCGACCGCAGGGAAGCCGAGTAGAGTGCGCGCATCGAGGAGGAGCGCCGCGCGCGCGAACAGGCCGAGCGCCGCGCTCAAGAGGAAGCGCAGCGCGTCGCCCGCGAAAACGAGGAACGTGCGCGTCGCGAAGCCGAGGAGCGCGCGCGCCGGGAGGCCGAGGAGCGTGCGCGCCAGGAGGCCGAGGCGCGGCGCGAGCGGGTGGAGGCGGAACGCCGGGCGCGCGAGGACGCGCAGCGGCGCGCGCGCGAGGAAGCCGAACGGGCGGCGCG